>QHYF01000144.1 GCA_003224075.1 Acidobacteriota bacterium | reverse complement strand
TTCCGAGCGCATGTACGAGATTGCGACGCGGGCGTCGTCGAAGGTGATCAAGGTCGAGGTGCCGTACGGAAAGCCAGTGGATCCGGAGGATGTGCGCCGCGCGGGGAAGGGCAAGAAGGTTAAGATCGTTGGCCTGGCGCATGGAGAAACCTCGACTGGGGTGATCACCGGCATCGAGGCGTTTCGAAAGGTCGCCGATGAATTGGGAGCGCTGCTGATTGTAGATGCGGTGGCGTCACTTGCGGCGGTGCCCGTTCATGTAGATCGCCAGCGCATTGACATCTGCTTCAGCGGATCGCAGAAGGCCATCAGCGCTCCCCCGGGAATGTCGCCGATCACGGTAAGCCCCACGGCCGAAGAAGTCTTCCGCAAGCGCAAGACGAAAGTGCAAAGCTGGTATTTCGACTTGACCACGGCGATGAATTATTGGGGCAAGGACCGGCTGTATCATCACACGCCGCCGATTTCGCTGATCTTTGCGTTGCGCGAGGCGATGCGGCTGGTCGTGGAAGAAGGCCTGGAAGCGCGCTGGGAGCGCCATCGCGTGAATCAGCAGGCGCTGATTGCGGGACTCGAAGCGATGGGGCTGGATCTGCTGGTCAAGAACCCCGCCGACCGTTTGCCGACGGTCACGGCAGTGATGATTCCGGGCGGCGTGGATGACGTAAAGGTGCGAAATCAGCTCCTCGACGAGTTCAATATCGAGATTGCCGGCGGATTCGGGGCCGTGAAGGGGAAAATCTGGCGCGTGGGATTGATGGGCTACTGCAGCCAGAAGCCGAACGTGCTGCTATTCCTCGCGGCGTTGGAAAAGACGCTGCTCGATCGGGGCTTCCGCGTGCCCAGCGGCGCGGGCGTCGGAGCGGCGGTGCGGAGTTATACCCATGCGGAAACCGCGACTGCCGTCAGCAGGTAAGGACGAGTGCAGCGGCAGCGCATACCGTGAGAAATTCCTCGACTTCGTCCCGGCAAGAACCGCAGGGACTCCGCTCGGAATAGCGGTTTTAAGTTAGAGTTGTGAAGAGAGGGAGATTGCGTGACGACTCGCCCTGTGCTCGCCAATACCGGCGCGATGAGCCAGTTCATCGGCTCCTTTGAAGTGACCTCCAAGCTGAGCGGGCAGACGTACCAGTGCCGCTTCTCGCATATGTGGAACGGCATCGCAACACGGCACGCGGATACGATTGACACGAAGTTTTTCGTGGATGGCGCGGCGCACGTTGTCGGGTTGGCGCACACGGCGTTCGTGAAGTTCCGCGAAAAGGTGGGGCGCGACTTGACGGACCGGGAGGCGAGTTTTGTGGCCGCGGAGTATCTGCGCGAACGGCTTGAAGAAGAGGATTTGCGGCCGCTCTACGACGTTCCCGAAAATGAAGTTGTTCGCCTGATCGAACAGATCGGCATCAAATAGGAATCTTCAGGGATCCGCTGGGAAAAGGGCGGGCCTCGCCCGCTATTTTCTTTGGAGCGGTCAGTCGCCGGGTTCGGCGTGGAAGGCGTCGAGAACCGGATGACGAATGCCGTCGCGCCGGATGAAGTGGATGACGACTAGCATCAGGAGAGCGCCGGCAACCATCACCGCAACAGAGATTTGAAGGCCGAGCTGAAGATCACGGAGGTCGGAGATTCGGCCGACGACCTGCGGTCCCAGCGCTCCTACGAGCTGTGTCACAAACATGTAGACGCCCACGGAAGTGGCGTGGGCGCGGCGCGGCATCATATCGTGAATGACAGCAGTGACCGGGCCGTGATACCAGGACATGAAGAAGCCGGCGACGAAGAGGCCCGTCAGCACCGTCCACTTTTCTTCCGCTTCAATGGCCAGCAAAAGAAATGGCGCGGCGAGCAAAAACGCGCCCATGATGGCCATGATGCGGCCGTAGACAAAGCGGCGCTGCAGGCGGTCGGCCACCCACCCGCCCATGAGTACGCCAAAAACCAGGGAGAAAAGAGCGATTAGGGCGAGGGAGACGGCCGCTTCGCGAAGGCTGAAATCCTTGTAATTGACGGCGAAGTCGATGCCCCAGGTGAGCAGCGAGACGCTTGAAAACGTGATGAACACCCCAGCCACGATCATGGCCACAAATGCAGGGACACTGAGAATGCGGCTCAGAGGGACAACCTCGGAGCGCGGGCCACGGGGCGGCTCTTCCAGCCAAAGAACCGCGATGCCTGGAATAAGGCCGGCAATGGCGACGATAAAGAAAGCGTGCTGCCAGCCGTGGAACGCCCCCATAACGCCGCCAAGCGCCAGGCCCGAAGCGCCGCCGAGGAGCATGCCGGAGGCAAAAATGGCTTGGGCCAGCGCGCGTCTCTCTTGCGGGAAGCTTCCGGAGATCATGGATTGCGCGGCCGGGGCGTAGGCGGCTTCTCCCACGCCGACCAACGCACGCGCGACCAGAAGAAAGGCAAACGAGGAAGCGAGGCCGCTGGCGAAGGTGGCCATGCTCCAAAAGACGATACCGCCTGCAATGATCTGTTTGCGGCTGAAGCGGTCGGCGAGGAAGCCGAAGGGAATGCTGGCGATGGCCAGAATGACAAGGAGCCAGGTCTGAAGCGAGCCAAGCTGTGCATCGCTGATGCCCAGGTGCGCGCGTAGGAGCGGAACGAGCGGCACAATCACCTGGCGGTCCGCGAAGTTGACAAAATTGACTAAAGCAAGTACAGCAAGGAGGCGAACTTGGTAGGACGTCAGCGGAGACGTGAGCGGAGTGGGCTTCGTTGACATGCTGAGTTTGCCCGGCGACCTGTACGCCCCTTGGGGTGCGTGCGCGAGAAGCTATCAGGCTTGGCTCGACCTATCAACATTATAGTACGACCATGAATCCCGTCTCTCCCACCAACGCGACCACGAGTGACCGTTTAACCACTGTTCTTTCGTACGGCGTGCTCTTGCTGCTTTTCTACCTCGTTTTCCGGATCTACGAACCGTTCCTGGCCGCCCTGGGGTGGGCGGCGATCCTGGTGATTTTTTTCTACCCTATGCAGCTCCGGCTGGTGCGGCGGTTTTCCGCGAGCCAGGCGGCCATTTTCAGCACGCTGGCGGTGACCATTCTGCTGATCGCGCCGGCAATTCTCGTGACCACGCTGTTCGTTCGAGAAGCGGTTTCGATTTCCCGCGGGATGCAGCATTCCATCGTGGTAGAGCACGCGCCGATAGTGACGAAAAGCTGGGTCTGGATCGCGCAGCGCGTGCCTGGCCTGGACCCCAATGCCAACGTGCTGCAGATGCTTGAACAGGGTGTTGAGAAACAGGCGGGATTTCTGGCTGAGCGCCTCGGCACGGTTCTGCGCAACATCGCGGAGTTTATTTTCGATTTGTTCGTCATGATTTTCGCGATGTTTTATTTCTTTCGCGACGCCGATCAGATTATCCGCGGTGTCCGAAGCATTCTGCCGTTTGACCCCGAGCACAGGGAGACGATGATCACCCAGGCGCAGAACCTGATCTCCGCAAGCGTCATCACGAGCCTGATTATCGCCGCGATTCAGGGCACGCTCGGAGGCCTGGGCTTTGCCATCGTGAAATTGCCCACGCCTCTCTTTTGGGGCGTGGCGATGGCCTTCTTTTCGCTGGTGCCCGTTGTTGGTTCGGGGCTGATCTTTGTCCCTGCATCGCTTTGGCTGGGGTTTACCGGGCACTGGGGGCGAGCCATTCTGTTGTTGGTGATTTGCGCGGGAGTGTCCACGGTCGTGGATAACGTTGTTCGGCCGATCTTGCTTGGCGGCCGAACGGAACTGAGCGGGCTGGTGATCTTCATCAGCGTGGTTGGAGGCGTCGGCCTGTTCGGAATGCTGGGTCTGGTGCTGGGGCCAATCCTGGTGGCCACTGCCGCGGGGATTTTGGCCGTGTACATGGAGAGGCCAGAAAGCCCACCGATAACGGCTGGGTAACACACGGTGTGGCTGGTCGTGGGCGCGTGACCCCGGTGTGCTAGAGTAACGCGCTCGAAAGGATTTGATGACAACCAAGCCTGCCCCGAAACCAGCGGAGCTTTCCACGGCAAAGCTGCGCTGGACGTGCGAGCTGTCGCGGATTCCGTTCGAGACAACGGCGCAAGCGGAGCTGCGTGAAGGGTTCGTCGGCCAGGAGCGCGCTCTGCGCGCGCTGAAAATGGGCGTGGAGCTTTCCGCGCCCGGGTACAACGTGTTTGTGTGCGGCTTGGCGGGAACCAGCCGTGGCGGCACCATCGCGCGGATGATCCAGGAGCTCCACCCGCCGACCAAGGAGTCGCTCGACCGCTGCTACGTCAACAATTTCAAGTTGCCGGACCGGCCGCGCCTGCTGGCCCTGCCCCGCGGGCAGGCCAACGCGTTCAAGAAGGACACGCAGGCGGGAATCGATTTTCTGCGGCGGCGCATCCCGCAGGTATTCGAAGGCGAACCGTTCCAGCGGCAAAAAGGGCGCATCGTCGAACGGTTCACCGTGCGTGAAAAAGAATTGATGGACGATTTCACCCGGCGCATCGCGCGGGAGCAGTTTGCGCTGGGCCACATGCAGGTAGGCGCGGTGGCGCTGCCGGAGATTTTCCCGGTGCTCGAAGGACAGATGGTGCCGATCGAGGACATCTCCAAGATGGTGCACGAGGGAAAGCTCGAGGGGCCCGCCGCGGAAGACATCGAGCGCAAATACGAACAATTCCGCCAGGAATTTACGGTGGTCTACCGGAAGACGCTGACGCTCTCCCGCGAACTGGCCAGCGAGTTGAGTTACCTCGAGCAGGAAGCGGCGTCGGTGCTGGTTGACGGCGTCATTGAGGAGCTCAAGGAAAAATATCCCGGCCCAAACGTGGCCGAGTATCTCGAGGAAGTGCGCCACCATCTTCTTGACAATCTCGACCCTTTCAAGGAGCGGGAGGGCGAAGCCGAACACGAAGAAGAGACTCCCGACGGCGCGCCGAAGCCGCCTGGAGCTCCGGAGCGCGATCCGTTCCGCGTGTACGGCGTGAACGTCATTCTTGCGCACAACGATGGAGAAAATTCACCGGTCATTTTCGAGACCACGCCGACCTACGCCAATTTGTTCGGGACGATCCAGCGCGCCTACGACACGCGCGGCGGCTGGACGAGCGACTTCATGGATCTGCGCGGCGGTTCGCTGCTGCGCGCCGATGGCGGCTTCCTGATCATGTATTCGCTGGAAGCGCTGTCGGAAGTGGGCGTGTGGCGCGCGCTGAAACGCACTCTGAACCACAACCGCCTGGAAATCCAGCCGCTCGAAATGTTCTATCCTTTCGGCGGAAGCGCGCTGAAGCCGGAAGCCATCGACATCAACGTCAAGGTCATCCTGATCGGCGACCGCGAATTGTACGAGTTGCTCTACGAATATGAGGAAGATTTCCGCAAAATTTTCAAGGTGCGCGTGGAGTTCGATGAAGAAATGGCCATGAGCGACGGGGTCATCGCGGAATACGCGGGCCGGCTCCGCACGCTGTCGGAAAAAGAAAATTTGTTTCCGTTTGACCGCGGCGCGTTTGCCGCGATGCTGGAGTACGGTGTGCGCCAGGCCGGACGAAGAAACAAAGTGACGGCGCGCTTCGTGGACATTGCCGACCTGGCGCGCGAGGCGCATTACAATGCGGCGGCCGCGGGAGAATCGGTGGTACGCGCGGCCCATGTTCGCGGCGCGCTGTCTTCGAAAATGGAGCGGCACAACCTGGTCGAAACGCGCATCCGGGAAATGATTCAGGAAGGAACGTTGCTCGTGGATGTTTCCGGGACCCGCGTGGGCCAGGTGAACGGGCTGAGCGTCCTGGAAATTGGCGGGTATTCGTTCGGAAAGCCGGTGCGCATCACCGCGACCGCGGCGCTCGGGAAAACCGGACTGATCAACATCGAGCGCGAGGCCAACCTGAGCGGGCGCCTCCATGACAAGGGTGTGCACATCATTGCCGGTTATCTGCGCAGCTTGTTTGCGCAGGATAAGCCGCTCTCGCTGGCCGCCAGCATCTGCTTCGAGCAATCCTACTCGGGAGTGGACGGTGACAGCGCCAGTTCCACGGAAATCTATGCGCTCGTATCCGCGCTTT
>QHYF01000143.1 GCA_003224075.1 Acidobacteriota bacterium | reverse complement strand
GCCGCTCGGTTGCCACGGCCCCTCTGTCCGGCAACAAAGAAAGCGGGCATCGGAGACAGTTGAATCGCCGGAACTACGCGGCCCGAGAAGCTCAGGCTCGCTTGCGGCAACGCAGGGTCATTGAGGAAGACTAGAATTGCTCCTTCAAACTCTCCTTCCAGATTCGCCGTCTCCAGCTTGAAGTGGATCCTGCCTTCCGCGCCCGGGGCCACTTCATGCGGCATTTGTGTGACCAGTAGAGGCGTCGCCATGCTGACCTTCTGAATCAACTTTGGCGCCGAGCCCTGGTTATTGAGAACGAAGCTGTGCTCTATCACGGCTCCTGATATGACCTCGCCAAAAGCGAAATGGACCTCGGGGAAGACCGCTTTTGGTCCGTTAGAAACCCCGCCACGTGATGCGAAGGCTTGCTTGGCCGTTGCGGAGTCTTGCGCGCCAGACGGCACCACGGTGTGTGGCGAGCCACAAGAGGCAATGAGGGGAGGTAAGGCGAGGAAAACAAACCTTCTGGTGGCGCGAGAAATCACGAACGCTCTCCCGGTAAGTTTTCGGCGAGGCCGAGTTCTGTCTCGGCCTCGCCGACCTTGCGGTCTTCGATGATTAACTAGTTCAAATAGAAGCGAAGCTGCAGGAGCTTGTTACCGTAATTGTCATAATCCCAGAAGAAATTCAAGAACCCGCCTTGAAAGAGAGCAACGGTCTGAAGGGTGTTGGTATCCACGAGCGACGTCAATGCATCGGTCACATTCGTGAACTTATTCGGTTTCATTCGAACGAACATAGCTTTGTTCGTAGAGCAAACCATCACGCCCGTGGGGTCGGTCGCGCAAGTGGTGAGTGTAGAGTATCCGCCCGGCTTCCCTAACGCTCGCGCCCAGACGTTGTAAGATGCCGTGTCACCCAGAGTGCACGGAACCAATGTGGTGTTGGTAGCGGTCGTGATGTTGGTGTTGCACGGAAGTTGGAATACCGCGCCTTGTTTCGCGATCTGGTTCCCGCTACAGTCGTAAGCCGCATCGAAGGCGTTTCCGTCACAGACCGCGAAAGGCCCTTGCGTCAGCCAGATGTCCGCGCCAGGAGCAGGATCCGTGTCAAGTGGAGTACCTGGCTTTGAATAGAGGGGGACGAAAATCGTGTGACGGTCCGAACCAGTCAGCGGTGCGTTCTTGCCTTTGGTTACGCCGATCAGGTTCAAGTTGTAATGAGGCCCGTTGGATGTAATGCCGTTCCCGTTCTGGGCAAACCCTGGGATTGACACTACTGCTGCACCTAGCACTACTGCACCTGCGAGAAGTAGCAACAGTTTCTTCATTTTTCCCTCCGTATTTTCTGGAGCCTAATAAAGCGTGTTGCAGCTGGAATTCGCGCTCGGGAGGTAGCCGTCAAAACGGAGTACCCCTTGGTGGGCTTGGTAAAGGGATGGTAGGCCCGCGGACCTTGGAGATACTACTGCTCTGAAGACCAGTTTTGGAGCAGGCGATTTGAGCCGCCTCCTGGAAATTAGTCCCACGAGAACGTAGAGCAATGGGATTCCAATCGACCGCTGGGCAGCTTGCTGTCGATAAGCATCGCTCTTATCAGCAACTACCAAGTAGAAGACAGCGCTCAAGATGGATTGGGAATGAGAAGTCGGCAACCGCGAGATGTTTCATCGGATGACTTGAATTTTGCTCATTCCCTATAGGCAATCCTCTGAGCAGCGTGGATGCCGGGGTGAAATGTCCAGCCGAGCGCGATATGATGGAGCCGCTCATGGCAGCAATGACCTTAATGACCCATCTTCTCGAACGCACGGTGTTTTATAGCCTTTGGCAAGCACCTTTTGCCGCGAATAAGCTGGCGCCGCTTCTCGCACACAACGACTTGCTTCAGGTGCGGCGCGTCCTCGATGTCGGTTGCGGTCCGGGTACAAATACGCCACTATTTGCGCATGCCGACTATCTCGGGATCGACATCAACAAGAATTACATCGAACATGCCCGCCGGAAATATAAGCGTCCTTTCGTCGTAGCGGACGTGACCACATACGACGACACGACTCCGGGAAAATTTGATTTTGTTCTGATCAACAGTTTTCTTCACCATCTGAACGACGCGGATTCGAAAAGAGTTCTCTCTTGCGCGGCTGCGCGGCTTTCGGTTGGCGGTCATCTTCATATTCTCGAGTTGGTCTCGCCTCAAGACCATTCGATCGCGGAGTGGCTGACCAACTGGGATCGTGGAAAATATCCGCGTTCGCTCGAGCAATGGAGGGCGCTATTTGAAGAGCACCTTGAAGTCACCCTTTTTGAGCCCTATCCACTTAAACTATTAGGGACCACACTTTGGAACATGGTCTATTGCAAGGGAGGAGCCAAGGCATGAATTCCGGTTTCCGGCTTTCGGTGGCCATCCCCATCCATAATGAGGAGTCCGTTCTGCCTGAACTCCTCACACGCCTAATGGGTGTTCTTGACAAGGTGCAAGGCGGTCCGCATGAACTTCTTTTTGTTGACGACGGGAGTACGGATGGCACCCTGGCTCTTCTGGAAGAAGCGGCACAGCGCGACTCGCGCATCATGGTTCTCTCCCTTTCGCGTAATTTCGGTCACCAGGCGGCCCTGACTGCCGCCCTGGACCACGTTACCGGCGACGCCACTGTGCTCATGGACGGCGACCTGCAAGATGAGCCGGAATCAATTCCCCGTCTCCTGGAAAAATTTTTTGAAGGGCATGACGTTGTCTACGCTCAGCGCACTCGGCGGAAAGAAGCGTGGCCGCTGCGGCTGTCCTATTACGTATTTTATCGCCTGATGGCGCGGCTTTCCGATATGAAGTTGCCTTTAGACGCCGGTGATTTCGCGCTGATGTCTCGGCGGGTGGTGGAACATTTACAGCGCCTGCAGGAGCATCACCGCTATCTTCGCGGGCTTCGTAGCTGGGTTGGTTTTCGGCAGATCGGAGTTCCGATAGAGCGGTCTCAACGTCACTCCGGCCGGAGCAAATACAGCGTATTTCGACTCTTGAAGCTGGCCTCGGACGGCATTTTTGCCTTTTCTATTGTGCCCATTCGCGCCGCAGCTATCCTTGGCGCGATCTCAATAGGTTTATCAGGTCTCTTCGCGGTTTATACCATCTTCGCGAAATTGTTTCTTAATCAGACGCCAAAAGGCTTCACCGCGCTGCTTCTCTTGATCACATTCCTTTCCGGCATCCTGCTTTTTTTCCTTGGAGTCATCGGCGAATACGTCGGCCGCATCTACGAGGAATCAAAAGGACGCCCCATCTACATCATTGGCCGTCTCATCGGTGGCGGCAATCGGCCGGATCTTCTCTTTCAGCAGCGTGAGAATCTCTCTCAGAGAAACTCGCGGCGGTGAACGGAACGCTGCCCGCAAATATGGGCTGGAGATCTGACTTCGATCCCGACTACTGCAGGCACAACCGCGAACTCTTCGAAAAGCACTGGCGGTGGCTCAGGGATCGTCGCCTGGCTTTGGATAGGGAAGAAGTTTTGTATTGTCGGTGTCGGGCTCGGCGAGCCAGACCTGGCGATCCTTGAAATAAGCGAAGAGCTTGGCATTTTGTTGGGCATCGAGTTCGCGCGCCCAGAGGACCTTGGCGGTGTCGATTTCCGCTCCGTTGAAGACCCACTCGTCATGAATGTTGTGGTCCTCACCGTAGCGAACCACGACCAAATGTTTGCCCGGCTTGTGCGAAAGATTTTCTTGAATTGCCGCGCGGCTGGGATCGCCCTGACAAGTCCATTGCAGCGTGTCGCACACATTTTGCGAGATGCTGGTCCACGTATCCGCGGCTAACAGCAAGATGGCAGCGGCCGAAAGCGCCAAACCAACAGGCCGTCCTGACACGCGCATCTTCCGCAGATGCCGCATCGCCTGCACCAGTAAGGCAAAAATCACGCAAGTCAGCGGCGCCACATAGTGGGGCATCGACCAAATCACCGCAAAAACTCCCGAAGCCACTAGGAAAAGGATTATCAGCGGCAAGCGCATTTTTTTGTCGCGAAATACGAAGGGGAGTCCCGGCAGAAGGTATAGCGCTCCCCACCAGAAGTACGTGCTCCCGCAGCGTACCGCCTTCTCCGCCGACACGCGCCGCACATCGCTCCACGTATTCTGGTAATCCTCGCGCGCCCAGCCGTTGTAAAAATCCTCGAATTGCTGGTTGCGATAGTGAACCGGAGGCTTTGCATGTTCCCAGAGAAACAGCGGCGTGGTGTGATAGGTCCGTGTATTCAGTACGTGTGGCATCAGAAACGCATTGCCGGTCAGCCGCCAGTTGTAATAGCCCATGAACGCCAAGGTCAAGGCCAAAACAGTCCCAAGCGGAACGAATACCTGGACAACACGGCCGCGCAAGGTTAAGCGTGATTTCGTCTTTCCGGCGAGCCACCAGAGAAGCCAGACAGCTACGGGAATGCAAAAGAGCAATCCTTCGTAAGGTCTGCTGTTTGCCAGAATGGCGATCCCAAGCCCCATCAGCAGGGCGTCGCGCGGATGCGGGCGCCGCATGATTCGCAGCAGCGGGCCAAGTACCAGCGCACCGCCGGTGGCAGCAACGGCTCCACCCCAATAGCTGTTCATCCAGTAACTGATGATTCCGAACTTCAGCGCGACCAGAACTCCCCCAAGGCAAGCCCACCTTGCCGGAAGCAACGCCTGGAGCATCCAGAGAATCGACGCGCACATTGCCGCGTCGCTCAGCAATACGCCAATCCACGGGTGACCCAGGAGTTGCCCCAGTGCCAGAACGAATCCTTGCGCTGGGGGAAACATGGAAGAGTAAGTGGGCAAGAAATTGACATGAAATGATTCGAAACTCATCCACATCGGAGGCGTAGGATTGGCCAGCCGTCCGTGGGCAAAGGTGTCAGCCATCAGCAGGTAACTGAATTCATCGTGAATGCCGGGAACGGGGACGGGAAGCAGCGGCAGAACGGCCAGCCGAATGACGATCACCGAGAAAAAGAGAAGCCAGATGGTCAGCGTTTTCCGCTGCGCCAACTTGGAAAAACGATGGGCGGTTCCGTGAGAGAGATTTGCGCTCCATCGAGGGGCAAAGACAGCGAGCAAGACGAATGCGAACGCGACAAGAAGAGGAACGGCTAAAGCGGTGGGGAATTGCAGCATCGCGCTGCCAGTTGAAGAATTCATTCTAGGGAATCATCTTGGACTTTGGACCTAGATGTGCCATCAGGCCGCTTAACAGAATAACCGATTTCAGCAGTCAGGCGGCAAGCTTCGCGGCTCGGACCGACAAGTCCATCTCCGGCTGGCGCACAGCGCGGCCAAGTAGACGCGCCTCCATTGAAGTCTAGCCTGCTTTCTATTACTGTGGTCGGAGTGTGCAGGCCCGTTCTCCGGTTGAGTGTACTTCCTTCCGCAGCGAGGCGAGAAAATGCTTTTCTATTGCCTGGTATTCGCCCTTATTTTCGGTTATCCACGACAGGAGAGTCCTAAGCCCGAAGAGCAGGCTGTTGTGAGGCAGCAAGCTAGTCTCCTCTACGAGCGCCACCGCCAAGCGGCCATTCGAATGAACGAGCTAGCCGCGCACATTAATTCTGAGGCTGACGCGCGTGCGTTCGTGGATGCGGTCGCGGATATGTTCGCTGACAACCTGCCCCCTGCGTGGGACACGCGCGGGATTCGGGAACGAATTGCACGCGCCGAATATGAGGCCGTTTCCAATCCATTGCGACAGATTCCCGAACAACGGATTGCTGACGTGTGGAACAAGTACGTTCGAGAAATCGGCGCTTCGGAAGAGGCACTCGTAACCGCAGCGGAGATTCACAGCATGCGCGACGCGACGTTTGCGGTGGGGCAGGTAATGTGGTCGCGGGGAACGAATCAGACCGCGTGGACGATGCTGAACATTTTCGCCGTTGGCGCGGACGGAAAAGCCGCAGAGGGTTGCCGCGCGGTGGAGGCGATTCGCGTCATTCATGACCTTGACAGCCTGTTTGACAATCTACGAAGCGCACGCGAACGGTTGCGCAAGGGCATTGTTGCT
>QHYF01000029.1 GCA_003224075.1 Acidobacteriota bacterium | reverse complement strand
TTGCGTCTGATGCGGGGCTTCGGTCCCGAGGAAAAATTGCGCCGGGCGCGCATCGCGCTGATCGGGCTCCGCGGAGCGGGCAAATCGACCCTGGGTTCAAAGCTTGCTGGGGAGAGCAAGATTCCCTTCATTGAGCTGGATCGCGAAATTGAAAAGGATACAGGAATGCCTCTGGCAGAAATCTTTTCGCTCTACGGGCAATCCGGCTATCGGGCGATCGAAAGGCGCACACTAGAGAAGGTGCTCAATGAACAGGAACGGGCCGTGCTTTCAGTGGGAGGGGGCATGGTGTCGGAGAAAGAGACTTTTGACTATCTCCTTTCCAACTGTTACACGGTTTGGATCAAGGCTCAGCCCGAGGAGCACATGTCGCGTGTGATGGCGCAGGGCGACTTCCGAGCGATGGCGGGGAGCGGCCAGGCCATGGAAGAATTGCGGCGGATTCTCGAGGCTCGGGAGCCGCTCTATGGAAAAGCGGACATGCACCTCGACACTTCAGGCAGTTCCGTGGAAGAGAGCTTTTCCAAATTAAAGGCAGCGCTGCAGGTGAATTTGCAGTAGGAGGATCTCGTGGACGTCGTCGCAACTCAAGAGCCCCAGGCGAAAATGGAAGCGGTGAACTTCCAAACCGATCCTGCCCATTACAAACATTGGCGTCTCTCCTTCGATGGTCCGGTGGCGATGTTGACGATGGACGTGGCCGAAGACGGTGGAATCCGCCCGCGCTACAAGCTGAAGCTGAATTCCTATGACCTCGGAGTGGACATCGAACTGCACGACGCGTTGCAGCGCATTCGCTTCGAACATCCGGAGGTTCGTTCAGTCATCATCACGAGCGCCAAGAACCGCATATTTTGCTCCGGGGCCAACATCTATATGCTCGGCCTTTCTTCGCATGCATGGAAAGTGAACTTCTGCAAATTTACAAATGAAACTCGGAACGGGATTGAAGACTCGAGTGCACACTCCGGACTGAAGTTTCTTGCTGCGTGTAATGGGACCACGGCCGGAGGGGGTTATGAGCTGGCGCTGGCTTGCGATGAACTCATTCTCGTGGACGACCGCTCCTCCGCGGTCAGTCTGCCGGAACTCCCCTTGCTTGGAGTTCTACCCGGAACGGGCGGGTTGACGCGCGTGACGGACAAGCGAGGAGTCCGCCGGGACCACGCGGACATGTTCTGCACAAACCCGGACGGCGTTCGCGGACAAAGAGCGAAGGAGTGGCGGCTTGTCGATGACGTGGTCAAGCCCCAGCAGTTTGCGGAGCGCGTCAAACAGCGCGCACTCACACTTGCCGCGCAGAGCGATCGTCCTGCCGGCGGCAAAGGCGTGAACCTAGCTCCGTTGAAGCGGACCGTTGATGAAGCAGGTCTGCATTACAGACACGTCGATGTGGAATGGAATCGCGAAACGCGTACGGCAACGATTACGGTCCGAGCGCCGGAGTCCGCCGTCGAAGACACGTTGGAAAAAGTACTGGCAGCAGGCGCGGACTGGTGGCCGCTCGAAATGGCACGAGAGTTGGATGATGCCATTCTGACCTTGCGTACGAACGAACTCGATCTAGGACTCTGGATTCTCAAAACGAGTGGAAACCCCGAAGCCGTTCTTGCGTTAGACGATTTCATTTTCAACCACCACGACAACTGGTTCGTCCGCGAAACACTGGGCATGATCCGGCGGACGTTCGCCCGCATCGACGTCACATCCCGGTCGATCTATGCAATTGTCGAGCCAGGATCCTGCTTCGCCGGGACGCTTTTGGAATTGGCGCTGGCCGCGGACCGCATTTACATGCGTGACACGCGGGAAGGCGAGAGTATCGCCAGCGTGATGCTATCGAAAATGAATTTCGGGCCGCTGCCCATGGTGAATCATCTCTCCCGTTTGGCGACGCGTTTCTACGGAGATGCCGCACAAATTGAAGACTTGCACAGTCTTATTGGGGCAAAACTTTCGGCTCGCGAGGCCCTTGACGCTGGACTGGTAACGGCCGCGCCGGATGATCTGGACTGGGAAGACGAGATTCGCCAAGCCATCGAGTCGCGTGCCGCACAATCGCCCGATGCCCTGACTGGACTCGAGGCGAATCTGCGCTTTGGACGCACAGAGACGCTCGAGACACGAATCTTCGGTCGCCTCTCCGCATGGCAAAACTGGATTTTCGTTCGTCCGAACGCAGTTGGCGCGAGTGGTGCACTCAAGGTGTACGGCACAGGCGCGCCCGTGAAGTTCAACTGGGAAAGAGTTTAAGAGACGGGCCTCTGCCTGGTCTTCTGAGGAGATCGCCATGATTAATTACACAGAGAAGATTCCGAACAACGTCGATTTGGGGAGAGACCGTGTCCTTCAGCGCGCGCTCGAACATTGGCAGCCGGCGTACATGAGCTGGTGGTACGACATGGGTCCGAATGAGAGTCACAATTATGATGTGTACCTGCGCACAGCGGTCAGTGTGGAACCCGACGGCTGGGCGCAGTTTGACTATGTGAAAATGCCGGAATACCGCTGGGGCATTTTCCTCCAGCCGCGCGACGAAAAGCGCCAGGTGAATTTCGGCATTCACAAGGGTCAGCCAGCCTGGCAAGAAGTCCCGGGTGAATATCGCTCGATCCTGCGCCGAATCATCGTCACGCAGGGCGATACGGAACCCGCTTCGGTCGAACAGCAGAAGATGCTGGGCATGTCGTGTCCTTCCTTGTACGATCTGCGGAACATTTTTCAGGTGAACGTGGAAGAAGGGCGTCACTTGTGGGCAATGGTTTACTTGCTGCACCGCTATTTCGGCCGGGACGGCCGCGAGGAAGCTGAAGCATTGCTCGCGCGCCGTTCCGGAGATACCGATAATCCGCGCATTCTCGGCGCGTTCAACGAGCCTACGCCGGACTGGCTTGCGTTCTATATGTTTACGTTTTTTACCGACCGGGACGGAAAGTTCCAGCTTTGCGCCCTGGCGGAATCGGGCTTCGATCCGCTCTCACGCACCTGCCGCTTCATGTTGACGGAGGAAGCGCACCACATGTTCGTCGGGGAGACGGGCGTTTCCCGTATTATTCAACGCACTTGCGAGGTGATGAAGGAAAACAATGTCGAAGACCCGTCGGACGTGCGGGCCCTGGGAGTCATTGATCTCCAGACGATTCAGAGATACTTGAGCTTCCACTACAGCGTCACGCTGGACCTCTACGGCTCGGACGTTTCTTCCAACGCTGCGAATTATTTCACGAGTGGCCTCAAGGGACGCTTCCGCGAAACCAAGCTCGACGACGATCACGTGCTCAGCGAAGCCGAATATCCCGTTTCCGAGGTCACTGGAGACAAAATCGTTACCAAGAAAGTGCCGGCGCTAACGGCCTTGAACGAACGCTTACGCGATGATTACATCGATGAGATTGCTGATGGAGTCGGCCGCTGGCAACGGATAATCGATAATGTGGGCATCTCATTCCGGTTGACTTTGCCGCACAAGGGCTTCCACCGTGAAATCGGCAACTTCACCGGTCATTTCATCAGCCCCGAGGGAGAAGTTTTAACTGAGGAAGCCTGGAGGAAACATGAATTCCAGTGGCTGCCAAGCGCGAAGGATTATGCCTACGTGCAGTCCCTCATGAGCGGGCGCGTGACCGAGCCGGGCAAATTTGCGAATTGGATCGCCCCGCCGGTGCGTGGAATTAACAATCAACCGTTGGACTTCGAATATGTCCGTTTCAATTGATGCGCGGGCGTGACGGCGTAAGTTCCCCCAGGGACAGAACCTTCGTGCAACCGATCATCGATATTCACGTTCATATCATGCCCTACAGCATGATGAAACCTTCAGCGCTCGATTTGATGAAACGCGGGCGCAAGGACTACGCCGACGTGGAGCGCTATTCGGCCGATCCAAAAGCATTTCTTGCGTTCATGGACAGTCTCGGCGTTGAGCGCGCGGGGCTGATCAATTACGTCGCGCCACAAATAATCGGATTCACGCCCGAAGTAAATGATTGGAGCGCAAAGTACTGCAAAGCAGCGCCTGACCGCCTGATCGCGTTCGGCGGCGTACTTCCCGGGACGGTTCCTGATCCAGGCGCGGAGGTGGACCGCATCACAAGGCTCGGGATTCGCGCCATCAAGATGCATCCTTCGCACCAGGTGTTATCGCCGAATGATTATATGGATGGCAATCGTGGTCTGGCTGCCGTCTACGAGCGCGCCCAGGCAAACGGTTTGCCGGTAATGATTCATACAGGAACTTCCATATTTCCGGGGGCCCGGAATCTACATGCGCAACCGATGCTTTGTGATGATGTTTGCATCGACTATCCGAATCTGGTCGTCATTCTGGCCCACGGAGGCAGACCGCTGTGGATGAACGAGGCTTTCTTCCTCGTCCGTCGGCACAAAAATATGTATATGGACATATCGGGCATCCCACCGCAGAAGCTGTTGGAATACTTTCCGCGGATGGAAGATATCGCGGACAAAGTGCTGTGGGGCACGGACTGGCCCGGACCCGGCGTGCCGGAGATCAAGGGAAACATTGAGAAGTTCAATGCGCTGCCCATTGGGGATGCCGCAAAGCGGAAGATTTTGTACGACAATGCGGCTCGGATCTTTCCAAGTTGAAATCCATTTTCAAACGGCGGTGATCGCCAGTTTGGAAGAGTCGATGAGTTTCAGATAACGCTGACAACTCTGGATGAAATGGACCACCTCGAAGTGCAAATCGAAGTCGCTTCCGATAATGATGTCAAGCACGTGCGAACGCAAGTCGAACAAGCGATTTGCCACGCGCTTTGCGGCCGACAGGCACCGTGGCGAAAGCGGGGGGCGCTCGCGCATTTTGAGCTGAAGGCCCGGCGCTTCCGGCGCCTCCAGCAAACTTGCGAAAATCAGTCCTAATCAAGCCGTTTTCTCCACCCATACAATCTCCGAGCAAGATGCCCCGTGATGCAGGTTTGACATCAATGTTCGCGGAATCTGAACAGCCGTTCTCTTTCTGAACCACGGTTCAGAATTTCTTGACACCGGGCGGGCCGAGGTGTTAACTGTAATGAGGTTGCACCCTGGCGGCCGCGCATCATGCACACTCTGGAGATATAGATTGTCAAACAGCCAAGCTAAGAGCCAGCGCAACGGCCATTTGAGGCGGCGCTATCTTGCGCGGCGCCTGGAGATCCTGCGCGCCGCGGGAAAGGAGTTTCGCGTCCGTGGGTTCGCGGAAACCGGCATGCGCGACATCGCGGCTGCGGCCGCCCTTTCGCCTGCAAATCTCTACAACTACTTCCGGGGGAAGCACGAGATTCTGTACTTCTGTCAGGACAATTCCCTGGACCGCATGATTGCCGCGCTCGACAAGGCCCGCAGGATGCGAACAGGCGCGGCATCGAAATTGCGTCTGATGATTGCGTCCCATTTGCGGTGCGTACTCGACGAAGTCGAGGGTTCCACGGCGCATCTCTTGACGGCGCTGCCGAGCCGCCAGCAGCGTTATCTTCTGGCCAAACGCGACCGTTATGAAGAAGGCTTACGCAATTTGATCGCCAGTGGCGCCCGATCGGGAGAATTCGTCCCCTGCGATCCGGCGCTTGCTGCGCGGGCCATTCTTGGAGCCTTGAATTGGAGCGTGCAGTGGTTCAGCCCGGAAGGCCCGTTAACGGCGGCGGAGATCGCGGACGGATTCGCAGATTATCTGATCCGCGGGTTGCTGGCTAAACCGAATGCTCTTGAGCGACTTTCATCTGGCAGAGAGCTTCATGAGAGCATGCACGAACAGGCTCGGCAAGAAGTAAGAAAGCGTGCAACGGCAAGGTAATGTTTTCGAGAGGTGATTGAGCGTGGCCACACTGTCCATCGAATCCCAGAAGACCTCACAGATACGATTCACGTTGAACGGCGAAGAGGTTGACGTCTCCTTCGCACCGTATAAGACGTTGCTGGAGGTCCTCCGTGAGGATCTCGGTCATACCGGCACGAAGCATGGATGTGAACTGGGGGAATGCGGGGCTTGCGCGGTTCTTCTGGATGGCAAGGCCGTGCTTTCTTGTCTCGTGCTGGCGCTCGAGTGCGACGGAAGGCGAGTCCTGACCGTGGAAGGGCTCGGAGAAGAAGGCAAACTTCATCCATTGCAGGATGCCTTTGCCGATCTTGGAGCGGCACAGTGCGGATATTGCACGCCGGCAATCCTGGTGACGGCGAAAGCCTTGCTGGATCAGAATCCGCATCCCAATCGCGATCAAATCCGAGAAGCGCTTTCGGGCAACTTGTGCCGGTGCACGGGCTATCTCCAAATTTTTGAGGCTGTCGAAGCCGCAATAGTCAAGATCGCAGGGCAAAACAACTCTGAGACTTAGTTTCCGCGCTACGGTTGCGATCGGACAGGGAACAAGGAGGGTGAATGCCGGAGGAAAAGGATTCGACGAAGTCAACGGACAGCCATTCAAAAGCAAATGGGCACGAATTTCGTGTGATTGGTGTTCCCCGCCGACGGGTCGACGCTCGCGCAAAAGTGACCGGCCAGACGCGCTTCGCCGACGACATTTTCCTACCCCGAATGGCGCACTGCAAGCTGCTGCGGTCTCCACATCCCCACGCACGCATTCGAAAGATCGATGCGTCACGCGCGCTCGCTTGCCCGGGAGTATATCTGGTGCTGACGGGCAAAGACCTGCCGATCCAGTACGGAATTCTTCCAGTGAGCCAAGACGAGCAAGCCCTCTGCGTCGATCATGTGCGGCATGTTGGAGATCCCGTCGCTGCGGTCATCGCGCGAGAGGAACTCACTGCGTTCGAAGCTTTGGACTTGATCGACGTCGAGTATGAAGTTTTGAAGACGATATCGAACCCCGAGGAAGCTCTGGCGACTCCGGAGCCACGAATCCACGAATACGGGGAAGAAGGCAACATTCACAAGCTGGTAGCGCTGGAGTTTGGCAATGTGGAAGAAGGCTTTGCCGAAGCGGATGAAATCTTCGAAGACAGTTTTTTCTATCAAGGGAATACACATCTTCCCATCGAGCAACACGCGGCGGTGGCCATCAAGGATCCCGATGGAAAGCTGACAATCTGGTCCAGCACGCAGACGCCGCACTACCTTCACCGCGCTCTTGCCAAGGTTCTGGAAATGCCCGCGGCACATATTCGTGTGATTGCCACGCCCAACGGCGGAGGTTTTGGAGGCAAGAGCGATCCTTTCAATCACGAGATCGTCGTGGCCAAGGCGGCGCTCGTGCTGGACCGGCCGGTCAAGATTTGCCTGACGCGTGAAGAGGTCTTTTATTGCCACCGGGGGCGGCACCCCGTCCTGATGAAATTCAAAACCGGCGTCAAGAAGGATGGCACGATTACTGGAATGCATCTCCAGACGTTGATCGACGGTGGCGCGTACGGCTCGTACGGGGTCGCCAGCACGTTTTACTGTGGTGCATTGCAAACGACCACGTACCACATCCCGCGCTATCGTTACGAGGGCTGCCGCACCTTCACCAACAAACCGCCCTGCGGACCCAAGCGCGGGCATGGCACTCCTCAGCCGCGTTTCGGCCAAGAGGTACAGCTCGATAAGATCGCAGAGAAACTTAAGATGGACCCGGCTGATCTCCGCCTCGGCATCGTTGAATCTTCGAACGCGATGACAGCCAATTTCTTCCGGCTGGGAACCGTCAATCTCGCGGAGTGTATTCGCCGAGTTGTCCAGCTCTCCGGTTGGAAAGAGAAATTTCGGAAGCTCCCTGAGGGCCGCGGCGTGGGTCTGGCTTGCTCCGCCTATCTGACTGGAGCCGGGCTTCCGATTTATTGGAACAATATGCCTCACTCCGGCGTTCAATTGAAATTCGACCGCAGTGGCGGCGTCACGATTTTCTGCGGCGCGACAGAAATCGGGCAGGGATCGGACGATGTACTCGCCGGAATTGTCGCCGAAGTTCTCGGTATCGACACGTTTGACGTCCGCTTGTTCACGGGCGATACGGACCTCGGACCAGTCGACCTTGGCTCGTACTCCAGCCGCGTCACGCTGATGGCCGGCAACGCAGCCTTGCAGGCGGCCGAACGCGGTAAAGCTTTGCTCGCAGAAGCGGTCGCGGAAAAACTCGCAGTGCCAAGAGAAAGGTTGCGCTTTGCTGACAGGCGCGTGTTCGATTCCACTGCGCCGGAAAAGAGCGTCACGTTCCAGGAAGCGATTTGCCTGGCCGAAGCTCGTTTCGGCACGATTGGAACCGTGGGCTCCTACACTCCGCCGAAGTCTCCCGCACTGTACAAAGGCGGCGGCGTGGGACCGTCTCCAACATATTCGTATTCGGCAGCAGTAGTCGAAGTTGAAGTAAACGCCACGACAGGCTGGATCGCTGTTCCAAAAATATGGATCGCGCATGACATCGGTCGCGCATTAAACCCGCCTCTCGCCCGCGGCCAGGTTGAAGGTAGCGTGTACATGGGGCTTGGCGAGGCGCTAATGGAGGAGCAGGAGTTCCGCCGTCTTCCGAAGAGGCTTTCTCATGCGCTGGTGCATAAGTTCCCCTCAATCCTTGAATACAAGAGCCCGACGTCGCTCGATATGCCCGATGTGATCACCGAGCTGATCGAGGAACCTGATCCGCGCGGGCCCTTTGGTGCAAAGGAAGTTGGGCAGGGGCCCCTTCTGCCAATCATGCCAGCGGTGGCCAACGCGGTCTACGATGCCGTCGGAGTGAGGATCGATGAAGTTCCCATAACACCGGAAAAAATCATGAAGGCGCTGGCCGAAAAGAAAGCTGGACGCGAACCACGATTTGGACCGAGCCATTTTCCGCATGTCAACTGGCCAGAACCCCTGCGTGTTCCGCCTCCGTGGGAGGGAGGAGATGGAAACGCAGTGAACGATGTTGCCCGGCGCGCGAAACCTCGACCAGAAAAAGAGAAGGTACTCGCGTCATGATGCGGCTGCCTCTATTCGAGTTCCGCGCGCCGCGCACACTGGAAGAAGCCGCGCGTATCCTGGACGGCGAGAAAACGAACGCGATGCCTCTCGCCGGTGGCACGGATTTGCTTCCAAACATGAAACGGCGGCAGCAAGTGCCGCGGACGCTGATGAGTCTGCGTCACATTCAGAGTTTGAGCCACGTTGAACTGGGGCATTCGGGCGCGCGACTGGGCGCATGCCTCACACTCGCCGATATCGCTGGAGATCCGCGTTTCCGAAATGGATTGACGGCGCTGGCGCAAGCGGCGTCCGTCGTGGCTACGCCGCAGATCCGCAATATGGCAACGCTCGGGGGAAACATCTGTCTGGATACGCGGTGCAATTACTACGATCAAAGCTACGAGTGGAGGAAGTCGATCAACTTCTGCCTAAAGAAAGACGGAACAACGTGCTGGGTCGCACCGGGAAGTTCAAAGTGCATGGCTGTGTCCTCGACGGACACAGCGCCGGCACTGATGGCCCTCGGTGCCCGCGTCCGCCTGGTGTCGCGCTCGGGAGAACGCGAAATGCCGCTTTCCGAGCTTTACAACAATGATGGCATCGACTACATCAAACGCAGGCCTGATGAAATTCTGGCGGAAGTGGTGCTGGATTCGCTGCAGGGTTGGAAGAGCACGTATTGGAAACTGCGGCGCCGGGGATCGTTTGACTTTCCGGTGCTGTCCGTGGCTGCGGCAGCGCGCTTCTCCAAGAACGGTGTAGTTGAAGATGCGCGCATTGCCGTTGGATCCGCAGCTTGCCGTCCGCTGGTTGCTGCGGAAGCAGCAGAGTACTTACAGGGGCGTCCGTTGAATCAGGAAACAATCGCGGAGGCTGCCACAGTCGCCGCTCGTATCGCCAAGCCGCTCGATAATACGGATTTCGACATGACGTGGCGTAAGCGAGTGACCGCTGAATTTGTGACCTATGCCCTGCGGGAACTGCGCGGCGATGACATGCGGCCTGTGAATTTACTTTTGACACGGCACCAATAAGAGGCTGATTGCAAAACAGGACCGCGTTGACCGGGGGATTCGGCGCATCATCTGCGGCGGAATCAAGAGGGGAGCCTTCGAGCCGACGGACCCCAAGCGGTCCACCTTCGCCATACTCGGCTCAGTGAATTGGATTCCCTGGTTGTTTGATTCCTGCGGTGACGTTTGTTCTGCCTGCCATGCTGCGCGTACAAAAGCGCTAAATCGAGGGTGACCGGCAATCTGGATTGGAGGTGGATTAGCCTAGGTCAATCGGAAGCACAACCACAGTACCTGGGGGAGCAAAGCGTTGGCTGGGAGGCCTGGACTCGAACCAGGATAGCCAGATCCAGAGTCTGGAGTCCTACCGATTGGACGACCTCCCATCCGTTGGGCCGGCTGCTCGGCCGCCGCACGTGGACAGACCACTCAGCCGTCACATTCGAAGGGAACAAAAACGAATCGCTGCACATTCCCGTGGATCGGGACAGCCGCGATTCTACCTATCTAATTTAATCGGGATTCCCGGAGCCGTCAACCGCACGTCGAGGCGCGGGCCGTTCCCTCTCATATCCGCGAAGCATCTTCCACGGACTATTCCTCGGTTCTGTCTCGTCCACGGATGAGCACCATCCGCCCTTTCCGAATCACATATTCAACATTGCCCCATCGAATGTGATTCGAGCCAAAGCTCGCCAGCCAGACCACGAAATGAATCGCGTCGTACAGCGGCACCAGCCAAGCCTTTCTGCGCAGCACTTCATCCCTCACACCCCAGATTCCGACCGTCCACGCCATCGCGAAACGCAAGATCAAATACGCAACGAGATAGACGCCCGCAATCCATTTCGCTGGCGCCACTATAGCCGTGAGCAGAGCCCACGGCAGCCCTTGCGTAAAAAGCAGTCCTACATAGGACAGTGGCCTGCACAATCGCACGGTGCGTGCCCACCGCACTTGATGATTCCAAAAGCTGCCGAGGGTCTGCGCGGGATACATCGTCCAAACGGCCTCCCGAGAAAGCACGACCTCGCCTCCGGCTTTGGCGATCCGCTGGCCCACCTCGTAGTCATCCGCAAGCGCATCGGCAAAAACCTCAAAGCCCCCAATTTTCCCGAGCCATTCCTTTGTCGTTGCGATAGACGCCCCAAGAGCGAAGCGGATCCCTTCCGTCCACCCGGCCATCAGCACTCCGGCGAAAAAATCACTGGAAGCGCCAACAGCTTCGAGCTCCGCCCAGAGACTCTTCTCGGCGATTGCACGGTAAAACGACGTTACCGCCCCAATCTTTCGATCCGCCAACGGCGCCACAACTTCCCGCAAATACCTCGGCACCACGCGCACATCGCCATCTGTCAACACCAACACATCGTGTCGCGCCTCCCGAGCGAGCCACGCCAGCTTGTTCACTTTGCGATTCGCGCCGAGATGCTCCGCGCCGACGAGCAGGCGAATCCGCCGCTCCGGAAATTCCTCGACGATGCGTTGGATCAGCGGCACCGCCGGATCCCGGTCATCATTCACGGCAAACAAGATTTCATATTCGAGATAGTCCTGCTGGCAAAAGCTTACGAAATTCTCGTAGGAACCGAAGTCGACTCCACGCACCGGTTTCAACAGGCTTACGGGTGGAGAATATTCTGGCAGGGGTCGTGCCCGCTGTTTCCGGAAAAACTGCACCGCTACCAAGATGGCCAGAGCGTAGTAAACCAGCGGGGTCGCCGCCAGGATCAGCAATGCGTCACGCCACATTGCGTAGAACGGCATCATGCTGGCTTGCTTTCCATTCGTGAAAGTCACCATTCATGCTGACTTTAATCAAAACTCTAGCAGCTTGTCTTACAATGGGCAGTTTATTCGGCGAGTTTTCTTTCGGTCACAGGGGGAGACCAGCCACGCGCGCCTAGATGGATACGCGCACCAGGACCCGTGCTGGGCGGTGGCGGCCCTCGCAAAATCAGCACAGTTTGTTTTCAAGAAATATTTTCTGGACTCGTGATGCTGGCGCCCACGCCACGCGGCCCGCTTTCCTTCCTGAGACTCGCACTCGGCACTGGATAAAGTTGTCCGTTTTGCACGCGGTAGGCCAGGCCGCGCCACATGATTTCTTCTGAAAAAAATCCCCCGACCCAAACGAAAAAGCTGATGGCGTCCCGCAGCGGAACGAGCCACAGCTTCTTCGACACGCCGCTATCACCCAGCCCCCAAACTCCCGTGATCCAAGCCAGCCCCAAGCGCAAGACTACGTAAGCCAATAAATACGCTGCGGCAACTCCGGTCCATCCGGCTCCAACAGCTACCCCCGCGGCCAACAAGGCCCAGGGCAACCCATGCGTCAGTATTAGACCCCGATATCCCGTGGGCCGCACGTTCTTCAAACCGATGGACCACCGCAATTCATGACCAACAAGCTGTCTGATCGTCTCGCGTGGAAACACCATCCACACCGGCTTCCGCATCAGCTCGACGCGATACCCGCGGCGCGCAATCCTGTTCCCGAGCTCGAAATCGTCGGAATGAAAATTCGCCATCCCTTCCCACCCGCCGATCTCCCCAAGGTGTTTCTTGGTGGTCGCCATCGTCCAGCCGTAGGCGAACTGCATTTTCTTTTCAAGCCGTCGCGCCACGAGCGCGCCAGGGGCGGAGTCCAGGCACATCCCCAGCGCGTCCAAATCCGCCGCGACCCCGCCATTGGTCCTGCACCGGTAAAAGGCGGTTACCGCACCCACTTCGGAATCGGAGAGCGGTGCGGTCGCGACCCTCAAATAGTCAGGTTCCACGCGCACATCGCTGTCGCTCATGACTACGAGGTCGTATTTTGCCTCATGAACAAGGCGGCACAGGCTATTTACCTTGCGATTGGCCCCCACTCTTGCCACACCTTTGACCAGCCGGATGGGGCAGTCTGGAAAATCGGCTTGCAATCTCTCGATGACGGGCACGACGGGGTCATCTGGCTCTGCCACTGCAAAAATGATTTCGTATTCGGGATAATCGAGCCGGCAGTAACTTGCGAAATTCTCGTAGGCTTCGTGGTCCACACCGCGCACGGGTTTCAGAATACTCGCGGGCGGCGCGAACGTGGATGTCAAGGGATGCGATTTCCGCAGCTCGTGGAAATAACCTATGACGCAATAAAGCGACAGAAGGTAATAAGCCAGCGGCGCGGCCGCCAGAGCTAGCACGATCCAATAGAAGATGTGCAGGAACATTCCTTTCGCCCCCAGTCCCGATTGCATCGCCCCATCTCATGCAACGGGACCCTGTCCGTCACGCAGGAATCCGGGACCGCCAACTGCACTTTTCGAGTCGGATGCTTCGAGAATTCAATGGGTTGCCGCAGGCATATGTTGGAAGCACCCGCCTGCAACTACCTGTTTCCGACACCTTATCACTACTTGTCTGTCTTAGGTGTGAATATTTTTGTTCAAAGCGCTCTCGGTCCTTAACCCGCTGCGACGAGCGCCACGCCTGCGCACACCAGCACCACACCTGCCCACCGCGCGGCGCTCACCTCTTCACCCAGAATGTATCTTGCGCCAAGCGTCCCTACCACATAGCTCAACGCCGATGCCGGAATCACAAAGCTGATTGGCTCCCAGGAGAGCAATACCAACAGCGAATAAAATGACAGCGCCATCAACGGCACGCCCGTCCAGAACCAGCCGTTGCGAAACGCGCGCCCCAAAAACTGAAGCAGCGCCCGCGGCCGCAAACGTGCCGGTTCACCGGTCGCCTTCATTCCATGCGTGATGGCGATCTCGCCTCCCGTGCTTCCCAGAATCAAGAACGCCAGTGCAAGAATCACGCGCATCAGGCCGCTGCCTCGCTCGCCACTGCAGTTGTCCGCGGCTTCGTTTGCCCCACCAGCAACACTCCAACGCAGATTAGCACCACGCCAATCCAGCGCCGCGCCGATACTGTTTCGTGCAAAAAAACAACCGCCATCAAGGTGAGCAACGCATAGCCAAATGCGCCAGCGGGCATCACGTAGCTGTAGTCCGCCCAGCTCAGCACGGTCATATAGCTCACCATGAAACCTGTCAAAAAGAAGATGCCGCCCCAGATCGTCCCGTTCGTCACCGTCAGCAGGAAGGCGTGCCAAAATCCAGAAACCGTGAGCTGAACCGCGCCAATCTGCGACATTCCACGCTTCAGCAGCAGATCCCCCGCGTTGGCGCACACCACCATGACCAAGACCATAACCAGCGTCTTGACTCGCAGTCTTCTCTCACTTGCCATTTTGCGGGGGTTAGTCGTTCCCGGAAGCCGAAGACGTTCCCGGCACCGAAATGATGGGCTTGTTATAATCCTCGCCGCCCTTGCGTGCCCACTTCAAGCGCTCCGCGCGCAGTTTCAGGAACTCCTTTGCTTCGTAATACAGGCGCTTCCGCTCGTTGCTGTCCCACAGTGCTTCCTTCACGATGCGCCACACCACTTTCGGGCGGAAGTAATACTCATCGTAGAAACGGTTCACGCCAGCCATCATCTCTGCCTTCGACAGATGCGGGTACTCGATGTGCGGCAATTGATGGCCGCTGGAATCCGCCAGGGCCTCCACCTTCAGGAACCCCTGGGCCGCCATCGTATCGTGCAGCTCTGTTCCGGGCATGGCATGGGCCAGCGAAACCTGAATTGTCTCTGGATCCAATTCCTTGGCAAAGTCGATCGTCCTTTGAATGGTCTCCCTGGTCTCGCCGGGCAGTCCGATGATAAAGTCGCCGTGGACCTTGATTCCCACTTTGCGGCAATTCTTCATGAACGTGCGCGCCATCTCAATCGTCGCGCCCTTCTTTATATTTTTCAGGATTTGCGCGTCCCCGGATTCGAAGCCTACGATGAAGAGTCGCGCGCCCGCATCGGCCATCGCCTTCACCGTCTCGTAATCGCTGTGCACGCGCGCCGTCGACGACCACTGAAACTTCAACGGCTTGAATTTGCTGCAAAGGTCGAGCACGCGGTCCTTGCGGATGTTGAAGGTATCGTCGTCGAAGAAAATCTCTTTCATCTGTGGGAAGTATTCCAGCGCTTGTGTGACTTCCCGCGCCACGTTCCCCGTCGATCGCGTCCGCCATGCATGACCCGAAATCGTCTGCGGCCACATGCAGAACGTGCAAAGCGCCGGGCACCCGCGCGTCGTGTAGAACGACACGTAAGGGTGCAACAGGAATGGCACGTTGTAGCGCTCGATTTCCAGGTCGCGCTTGTAAATATCCGTTGCGAACGGCAGTGCATCCAATTCTTCCGTGTGCAGCTGCGGGCGTTCCGCGTTGTGCACGATCCTTCCGTCCTTGCGATAGCTGACCCCCAAGATCTGGCCGAGCGGCTTCCCGTGCGCGTATTCCACCACGGAATGGTCGAACTCTCCGCGCGTCACAAAATCGATGTCCTCGCTGGCCATCAGCGTCTCGTCCGGCTTGATGTGCCCGTGCGGCCCGACGAAGGCAATCTTCATGCCCGGATTGGCTTCTTTGATTTTGCGGATGAGCTTGATGTCGCTCTCGAGCCCGACCGTGGACGTGAAGAGGATCAGGAATTCGTAGTCTTTGCAGATTTCAACCGTCTGCTGCCAATTGACTTTATGAGGCGAGGCATCGAGCAGGCGGCTTCCGGGAATCATCCCCGCGGGATACGTCAGCCAGACCGGGTACCAGTAGGATTCAATCTCGCGCGTCGCGGGCCATCGCGAACTTGCGCCGCCGTCGAAATTCTCGAAACTCGGCGGATTCAACAGCAGCGTCTTCATGACATCCGGCATTCGTCACCCTCAGCCTTCCAAATACGAATTTGGCCATGCAAAACTTCTCGTCTCGCGCATCACGCGCGTGGCTAATCGTCGCCACGGCTGCACACCAGCGCGAGTCCCACAGTATAGATATTAGTCTACCTGACTTCATTGCGTGTCCCCAAACCTTTCTGTCAATGGGTTGCTATCTTTCCCCCGCAACGCTAAATACCGCGTTAAGTGGGCTTTGCGGGCTTCCGGCCGCACTTGAATCAGTTGCCGGCCTTAAGGATCTCTTCAGTGGACTTGGAGAGCAATTCCCAAATGCGTTCTACCCAATCGAAATGCTCCGGCTTCATGAGCACAGACCGCAGACAAATGAGCGTCTCCCGATCACGGTTCATCGCCCCCAAGTTTTCTTTCCAAAAGGAAACTGGGAGTTCCGCCACCGCCAAATGCAGTTCGTGCCGGGCCGCCGACTCAAATATTCTACGGCTCAATGCGGAAGTCTCGCTGATGCTCTCGGCTCTGGGTGCGAACACGACGATGTCCAATTCCGGAGGGAAGGCCGTCACGAATCGCGAATCAGCGCGCAGTTTTTCAAAGAGCTTTAGCGCAGCCTTTCTCCCCAGCTCCAACCCTCGTGCAAATTCCCCGCCCTTTTTCAACGGCAGCAATCTCTGTGTCGCCCACAAAGCTGCCGCGGTCGCGCCGGGCCGTGAGCATTCCAGGCTGATCTCTCCCAAGTGCAATTCCGCGGAACTGAAGTACGTGTAGGGCGAATCATGTTTATACAAGCGCCCCACCCCCGGATCGCGAAATAAGACGCAGCCACATCCGTACGGTTGCAATCCGTGCTTGTGCGGATCAATTACAATCGAATCCGCTTCTCCGATCCGTGCAAAGGCCCTCCCAGCACGCTCCTCAAGGTTCTCCGCGAGCACGAAGTATCCGCCATACGCCGCATCCGCGTGAATCCGGAATCCATGTTTCGCGCGCAAGGCGAGAATCTCCGGCAGTGGGTCCACCGACCCCGTCGCCGTCGTACCCATTGTCGCTACCACCGTCCCAACGCCGCCGCGTTCCAGCCGCTTGGTCAGCGCATGCACGTCCATCCGGCCGCGCGCGTCGCACGGCAGCGATTCGAACGGCAGCTGCAGCACGCTGCTGATTCGCCCATGAGTGTAATGAGCTTGTTCGCTCGCCAGAATCTTCTTCCCCGGGTTCAATTGCCCCGCCGCCCACAAGGCTTCGAGGTTCGCCATCGTCCCGCCGCCACATAAGTGGCCAAGGAAATTCTTCCATCCGAACATGCCGGCGATCTCCGCAACCGCTTCCTTTTCCATTGCGGATGTCGCGCGCCCCCCATCCAGTGCGTGATTGTTTGGATTGATCCACATGGCCAGCGCGTAGGCCAGCCGCGCTACCGCATGCGGCGGCTTCAGCATCTGGCCCGCATAAAGCGGATGAAAGTAGGGATAGTTGTCCCTCATGCGCTCCGCCGTCGCATTGAGTACTTCAGGAAGCCCTCCGATTCCAGGTGCGCCGCTCTCGTAATCCGGCAGTTTGTCAAATCCGTCGTCCAACCTTTTCACCGCCTCGACAAGCGCACTCAAACTCTTTTGATCGAGCATTTCCAGTCACCAATCACGAGTCACCAGCCTGCCCTGGACGGAGTCGAAGGGTCAGCATTCAATTCCTCACTGCCACACCTTATCCAGCTGCCCCGCCGTCTTTAGTAACTCGAGCTGCGCCTGTTGTTTCTGAAAGTTGGCGTCCAGATAGGCCATCCACTTTTCATTCTCCTCCAGCCGCGCCTTCTCCATTTCGCGCAGATTCAGCTTCCCCTCGTCAAATCGCGCTTGCAGCACCGCCACGTTCTGTTGCGCGAGCTGCAATTCCAGCCGCGCTACTTCTTTCGCTGCATCCTTCTCGCGAACCTGCCGCGTCCTCTGGCGAACCTCCGCGGTCACCTCACTTTTCTTGTTCATCAGGCTGGCCTTCGCCGCATCCAGATTCACCTGCGCCAGCGAAATCGCCGCTTTGATGCGCGCGCTGAAGATCGGCACCTGCATATCGATGCCCGCATTGAAATTGTTGCGTTGGAACGCCGAGAAAAACTGCGAATAATTGTTGAACTTCGCCAGCACGCTGTAAACGCTGACGAATTCCAGCGTCGGAAAATACCCTCGTCTTTCCCCCTTCAGCCGGAACTCCTTCGCGCGGACATCCGACTCCGCGAGTTGCAGCCCGGCATTGCTCGTCATCGCCATTGCCACGAGGTTGTCCCCGGCCTGCTCGGCTTCCCCGGGCAGCTCTTCCGGTGTGACTTCGATCGCCTGCTCATCCGAAAGCCCCAGCTGATATCTCAGAAAGACCTCCAGCTCATCCTGGCGTCCTTCGAGCTGCAAAATCCGCTGCACCACCTGCGCTTTCGTTAACTGCGCCTTTGTCACTTCTACCGGCAGCTCGAATCCCTCTCCCTGCCGCTCCTGCGTCACTTGAAGAATCTTTTCCGCGCTCTCCTGCTCTTTGCGTAGAAGTTCCAGCGCGTGCCGCATCTTTCCGAGTTCCAGATACGCCATCGCCGTTCGCGTAATCACGCCGTTTCTTGCATCCCGTAGCGCGATCTTCTGCGACTTGGCTTGCTCCTGCATCTCTTTCCCTTGGCCTCGCAGGGGCTCGTTGAAAATCTGCTCCGTGTACGTCACGTTGAATACCGACGGGGCGCGTCCACCGGGCGTTTCCGGTATGCCGTTCGTATAGCCCGCGCCCGAGCCCGCGTAAAGATTCGGCATGAACTGCGCCCTGGTGATTAGCGCCGCGTGATCCGCAACGCTCGCCTGAATCTTGGCCACTTGAATCTCTTTGCTGTTCTGCAGCGCCAATTCAATGGCGCGTTTCAGCGTCAGCGCCACCGGCGCCCCGGCGCTCGGCGTCTCCTGCGCCAAAGGTTGATTCGATTTCGGCGAAGCCGTCTCTTGGGCGCTTGCAGGACCAACGTAAAGCGCTAGCAACGCCGCCGCTCCCGCAACCCATCGAACTGATTGCATTTTTTTGCTCCTTCTTGGCAATTCACTTTCTACTGCCTCGCCTTGTCAGCCATTTGCAGAATCCTGCTCAATGCTTCCGCAACCTTCCCTTAGACTATTTTTCTCTCCACAATCAAAAAGGGCCGCTATTGGCCCTGTCCGCTCACTCTGTCTCCGTAGCCTGACCTCGATACCCCTTCGCCTCTCCCCTCCTATTCGTACCGCAACGATTCCACAGGCTGAAGGCTCGCCGCCTGGTTCGCGGGCAAATACCCGAAGAAAAGCCCAGTGGAGCACGACACCACGAAGGCAATCACCACGCTCAAACTCGAGACAGGAACTCGCAGATTTCCAGGAAGAAAAAACTGAATCGCTACCGGCACGGCGATCCCGATCAAAATTCCGATGACCGCCCCTCCTCCGCTGATCATGAATGATTCAATCAAAAACTGATACATGATCTCGCGCCGCGCCGCTCCAATCGCCTTGCGAATCCCAATCTCCCGCGTCCGTTCGGTGACCGTCACCAGCATGATGTTCATGATTCCGACGCCGCTGATCACCAGCGCGATGAATGCAATGATGATGAGCACGATCGTCAGCGCCAGCGAGATGTTCCTCGCAGCACTCAGAATCGCCGTCAGCGTTTGCACCTTGTATTCCGCTTCGGCCGGATGCCGGCTCCGCAGCAATTGCCCCAATTGCCTCTCGACGGATGGCACGTCTTCGGCCCGCACTGCCTGCACGTCCAGCAGCCGCACCACTTCGATGCCCGTGTAATACTTCATGAGACTAAAGGGGATGAGGACGGAATTCTCCTGAATGTCTGAAAGGCCGAACGTCTCGACGCGCTCTCGGAAGACGCCGATCACCGTAAACATCAGCTCCCCCATCCGCATCGATCTCCCGACCGGATTCTCCTGTCCGAAAATCTTGTCTGCGAGTTGCGTGGTGATTAAGCTGACCTTGCTCCTCATCTGCATATCCGCGGCATCGAAATACCGCCCGCGTAGAATGACCAGCCGCCGGATCGCCTGGTAGCCGTCTGTCACCCCCACCAGATTCACGGGCCGCTCGACTCCGCCCGTAATCACCGTCATCGGCAGTTCGCGCGTTCCCGCCACCTCGGTCACCTTGGGAATTGATTTCGCCGCCTCCAGATCGTCAAGCGTCATTTCGTAGCTCAGCGGCTGCGGCTTGTCCGGCCTCTGGACCAGCTCCACCCACACCAGGTTCGAGCCCACGCTCTCAATTTGGGAGATTACGAATTTCTTGCTGGTCAGCGCCACGGTGACGACCAGCACGATGGAAGCGCTTCCAATAATCACGCCCAGCGACGTCAGCATCGCGCGCAGCTTATTTGCTCACCGTCTCTCTTATATGGATCATCGTCTCCTACCGGTGCTGGCCCACCCAGAGCTGAGTTCTCAGCCCCTTTTCAACCGCTTCAACGCTTCCTGCGCCATCTTGTTCTTCGAATCCAGCTTAAGCGCGCCCTCGTACTCCTTGGCCGCCTCTTCCGCCTTGCCCTGGTTTTCGAAAAGGCGTCCCAGCCAAGCGTGCACGGC
>QHYF01000131.1:7436-12791 GCA_003224075.1 Acidobacteriota bacterium | reverse complement strand
GAACAGAAGAAGCCCGGCCACGTCGAGGAGATCTGGTACGAATCGTCCAAAGACAAGCGCAAGATTCAGGGCTGGATCATCCATCCCCCGGATTTCGATCCTTCCAAGAAGTACCCTCTTGTTCTTGAAATTCACGGCGGCCCCTTCGCCGATTACGGCGGCCGTTTCGACTTCGAAAAGCAAGTCTGGGCTTCGATGGGCTACGTCGTCCTTTACACCAATCCGCGGGGCAGCACCAGCTACGGCGAAGAATTCGCCAACCTAATCCATCACGCCTATCCTGGCGATGACTTCGACGATCTCAACAGCGGCGTGGACGCGGTCATCGCCAAGGGCTACATTGACACCAACAATCTCTTCGTCACCGGCGGCAGCGGCGGCGGCGTCCTTACCTGCTGGACCATCGAGCACACCGACCGTTTCCGCGCCGCCGCTTCGCTCTATCCAGTCATCAATTGGTACAGCTTCGCTCTCACCTCCGACATCCCCTTCATCACCAAATACTGGTTCCCCGGCAATCCTTGGGACAACACCGACAATTACATGCAGCGCTCGCTCACCAATCTCGTCGCTAAAGTGAAGACTCCCACGATGGTCATGACCGGCGAAGCCGACTATCGCACACCCATTTCCGAAGCCGAGCAGTTCTACGAAGCCCTCAAACTTCTGAATGTTGATGCGGTACTCGTGCGCGTCCCCGAGGAGCCCCACGGCATTGGTCGCCGCCCCAGCCACCACATCGCCAAAATGCTGTATATTGCTGGCTGGTTCGACCAGCACAAATCGAAGAACTAGTGCCGTTCCAACTTGTTCGAGCGAATCCCTTCGAAAATGCTTTTTTCATTCGTCTGTCGTATGATTCCCTGCGCGGAGCTAGGGAACAGATCAGGGAGGATGAGAGAGAGTCAAACGCCCCACACGTAAACCCGAAGTGTGGGCCACGCCAAGTCGGCTTTAGATTTATTGTCTGGGCCACCTCCCTCAAACGTTTCGTGGTATCGTTTTTGGGCCAAGATGAAAAGCCCAACACTAGAAGGTTTTGACGAAATCCTGCATTTGGTGGCTGACCGTGCGCAAGCTAGGGACTGGATTCTTTCTAGTATTGTTGCCGGGGACGAAAAGGTCAGAGTTCTTCGCTACATTTCCCAGAACGCGCACAGCGGCGCGCCTCGCCACCTGGATATTGGCGCGCAAATCGGCGCGATGGCGATTTATGCTTCGCGGCTGGGTTGCGAGGTCGCCGCAGTAGATTACGCGTGCTGGAGCTCCTATGCTGCTATTGCCAAGGAGAATGGCGTGGATTATCGCGAATGCGACTTGTCAGCGTCCCCGCTGCCATTCGCAGATGCGTCGTTCGATTTCGTTTCCTACATGGATGTAATCGAGCATCACGCTTTCTCACCAAGGCGCGTGCTGGAGGAGATACACCGCGTGCTGGCCCCGAATGGGCGTGTGCTAGTAACTACGCCGAATCACTCCTCCATCTACAATCGGCTTTTGCTTCTGGTAGGGCGCAGCGTGAACGATAGCTTTGACCGCTACTTCGACTCGAAAGATGTAATGCACCTAGGCCATCACCGGGAGTACACCCGCTCGGAATTACGTTCGGCGCTTGAACGAAGCGGGTTTGTCGTCCAGGAATGTCGCGTCGAAGAAGAGGGGCTATCGTCGCTCGTTTACTTTGCCCAACGCAATGGAGGATTTTTGAAACAAGGAAAGTGGTTCGTGATCCGCTCACTCGGACCGGTATGGTCTACACTACATTTACCGTTCGGTAGGCGGCTGTGGGCCGTGGGTGTTAAGGCTCCTGATTCCCTGAGGTCTGCGTCTTCATGAGTAGCGGATTTGGCAGGACGGTAAAGCTGCCTGGAGAGCGGAGATTCCTGCCGCAGTAACCTTCGGGCATTCTTCTACCGAAAGTATTCGGAGTTTTTTACTCTTGGCCAGAGAAGTCAGCCCCTCGTCAGTGAGTTCAACGAGATTCGCCAGCCTCAATTCCTCCAACGACGCCGCGTTCTTCGCCAGCTCCGCGATCCCACGATCGGTGATTCGTGCGAATTCGGGAAGATCGAGTTTCTTCAACTTCGGGAGATGGGCCAGTGAGACCACACCTGCATCTGTGATCTCTTCGCAACTCCACAAGGAAATTGTTTCCAGGGTTTTGCACTTGCCGAGAGACTCCAGCCCTGCGTCCCCTACGCTGTAACACCAGTTCAGATTCAAGGATCGCAAGGCTGGTAGGAGTGAAAGATAGAAAATGCCTCGGTCGGTGATCTGATTACACAGGCTGAGGTCGAGTTCTTCAAGAGACGTTAACTTTGACAGACCCTCCAACGCTTTGTCCGTGATTTCGGTGCAGCCTGCAAGAGACACCTGCGTCAGACGCGAAAAGCGGAGAAGGGCAAGCACCTCATGAGGGTTAGGGCGTCGTACCGATAGATTCCTCCGAACTAACCTGGGCTCGTCGGCGTCTGCTCCATAGGTACCGAACAAGGAAGCCTATGACAAAGATGACCGCCCATAGAATTAAATGATCCAGGAAATACCCCCTAAAGCTTGGCCAGCCGTAATCACTTTGACGGGGAACCCGATGCCAATACCAGACGCTCTCGTAGAGGGCTCGCACTCCCTTTGAATGAGGACTCTTCCAATAACAGGTTGAAGTTAGGGTCTCTACGCTAAGGCCACTAATTGACGCCAAGATGTAGAGGCGTGGCGGACCGGAACTCCCTGCCCGTCGTCCAAGTCTTTGTTCTGAGAACGTATAAAGCAAGGTGATTAACACTGCAGGAGGGATCCAACAAAAAGCGCGCCACGCCTCGTAGTCAAAGAAGCCTGAATAATACACCTCGATTGGGCTGTCGGTGGGACCAAGAAGCGGCAGCGAAAGCGATGCTCCGACCTCCGCCAAGAGTACGACTAGAAAAAAGCCCATGAACCTTGTCTTTGCCGCCATGTTAACGCCACCAATGACGCCAGGGGATGTGTGTGTTGATGAATACGCCATGTACGGTTTGTGGCGGGCTCCCCGGCGCCATTATCGGTCTACCCCCACGCTGCACTGTTCCGCCGGTATCCCCGGCCGCTGTATCGTAAAGCCCCGTGAAGTGTTCGACGAATCTGCCCAGAGCCTCGCTTAGGTCCGCGCTTGTAGCGAAGGACGCAGTCTCCAGGTGGTTGGCTATCGAAAACCCAGTGTCGCGATCCTGCATTCCCAGGAGGTGAGAAAATTCGTGGGGCGCGTCTCCTACGAGATTCTGGTAGTTCCAAACGCCTGTATCCGGCCCTACACCGAGGTGCCGTACACTTGGATCCACGGCTGAAGAGGTACTCGCCGATATGGGACCGTTTGACAGGCCGATGACGTTTTGAGCGCCACTCTTCATTGCGTCCGCTTCGCTTCCGACAACGGACACGCTAACTTGCGTCGAAACGTTGTAGGTAACGCCGTCCTGGGTAAATGAGCCGCTCCATGCGTTCTGGATTTCGCTCTGGATTGTAGTTGCGGCGCCGTTGAGCTGCTCCTGAGTCAATCCGCTTCCAGGAGCTGCGTAGATGGCGATAGTCGCTGAAACGTTCACATTGCACGCGGTGTGGTTCTGCTCGTCAGTCGTGCAGTTTGTGGAAACAGTAGCGTTCTCGCCCGTCGGGTCTACGTAGCGGAGCGGGTTGTTGCGAGCGTAAGCGTATTCGTTCCAACTCTGAGGATCGCCGACATGCGAGTCCTTGTAGAAGGCGTCCGGGGACATAAACCTACCAAGCGACGAGCTGTCATACCTAGCTCCAAAGTTATCCAGTCCGGATTCGGAGTCGCGTTCTTTGCCGGTGAAGTGGATGGTATCGACGGGGTGGACGCAGGTGAGGGCGTCACCAAAAGGGAGGCTGGTGCAGGTTTCGCCGACGTACTGGCTCACGTAGGGATATTGGTAGGAATTCATCAGGCGCACGGTGCCGAGCCAGTCGTGGTGGTCGAAGCGGATGCCACCAGATTGGTTACCGATGTGACGATTACCGGCATAGATCTCCCAAAGGCAGGCCGTTCCGCTATTCCCGCCCTGCGAGCTGTCGTAAGAATTCACATTCATGATTCGGCGCCCAAAGATATCGTACACATATTCCATGCCTCCGGGGCCGTCGCAACTCGGGGTCCCTGTGCTGCGGATGCGATAGCCGTTGGCGTCGTAGGTGTAGCAGGCCGTGGCTGGGGTACCGGTGCTGGTGGAGCAGTAGCCGGCGCTCCCGTCCACCTGGATGAGGCGGTTTTCCGCATCGTAGAAATAACTGTGCGTACCGTCGTTGAGCAAGTTACCGGCGGCGTCATAAGAATAGCCGTCCATGCGGTTGTTGTTCGCGGGGCTGCCGGGGTTGTTGCCGGTGAAAGTGGCGATGAAAGAGTTCGGACCGTTCTGCTGCCAGCGATTGCCGAAACGATCATAGACGTAGCTGTAAGTGGGAGTGCCGTTGGTGGGCGCGGAACAGGTCCCGTTGCTGGCGAGGTTTGAACAAACGAGGCGGTTAAATTGGTCGTAAGAATAGTTCCAGTTGCCGTTGACGCTGTCGTTAGAGGCGGTCAAGTTGCCATTCGGGGCAAAGGTGAGGCTATAAGAATAGATCGGCGTGCTGTTCAGGACGGAGCTCACGGCCTGCAACTGGTTGCGTTTCGTGTAAGTGTAAGTTTCGACTTCGCCGGTGCCCAGAGTATCAGAAGTTATCTGTCCGCCAGCGTTGTACTGGATGTTAGATAGTATGTTCGGCGGGTCATAGGCATCTGAAATTGAGTCCGTGACTGCGGTGAGGCGAGCAGCGGGATTGTAGGAATAGGTGTAGGTATTGAACCACCCGTTGCTTGCCGAGGTCATGTTTCCCATGAGGTCATAAGCATACGGCACATAGTAGCTGCCAAATGGGAGTGGCAGCAACTGAAGCTGAAAAGAGGTGCGGCCCACGGGGTCGTATCTGGAGAAGGTGGCGATGTAGCCTCCAATGGAGGATGGAACTGTGCTCTCCACGAGCCGCCCGATGGCGTTCGTCGACGTAAAGCCGGAGACGGAGTCGTAGATAAAGGTTGCGGTGGGGGTGCCGTCGGAATAGGACTTTTGCGTGAGACGGTGTAGGGCGTCGTAGGAGTACGTCGTGGTGATGTTGCGGGCATCGGTTTTGGTGGTGAGGTTCCCATTGGGGTCGTAGGTGTAGCTGATAGTGCCGGATTCCGGATTTGTGGCGCTGGTGAGGCGCGAGAGGGAATCATAGGCAAACGTGCGCGGACCGATGCCATTTTGATTGACCTGGGTGAGGTTGCCCAAAGTGTCGTACTGGTAGGAAGTCAGGAAGCCGGTGCCAGCGATGTCCTGGCCG
>QHYF01000131.1:0-7415 GCA_003224075.1 Acidobacteriota bacterium | reverse complement strand
CGAGGAGGCACCTGCACCAACGAAAGGGCCAGGGGCTACTTCGCAAAGGGAGCTCAAGCGGCCGAGAGCATCGGTTTGCGAAATGCGCGTGACGCTTTGTATGCCGTTGCCCTCGTCCTGAACTTGGGTGGCGCGGCCCGTATAGCTGGTGAGTATGCTGCTTCCGTCAGGATGGGTGACCTGGGTCGTCCGGCCAAGAGCATCGTAGGAGTAAGTGGTTACTCCGTAGGTGGAGTCGCTCGCCGCACAATAAGGATTGGAGACGGTGCGAACGCGGCCGAGGCCGTCGTAAGTTGTGTCCGTGCGGTCACCACTGGCGCAATCGGGGTCGGAGGTGAGCTGAGTCTCAGAGACGCGACCGTAGGAGTCAAGCAGGGTTTTTGTGTTCAGAGTCATGGTGCCGGAGATGAGCCGGGATTCGGTCGTGAACGGCGGCAGCGTGGTCGTGTAGCAGGGCAGGTTCGAATCATGGCTGTAGCAGTAAGTGGTCTGTCCACCGTCCGGGTAATTTATCGTTATGGGGCGATTGAATTCGTTGTACGTGTAGGTTGTGCCATTTCTGCCTGCTTGAATGTCATTTTCATCTTTGGTGCTCTGGATGAGACTTGTGCAGGTGAAATAGGACTTCTTGGTTCGGTGGGCCAATGCGTCGGTTACCGTTGTCGGGAATGCGTGCGTGAGCGTTCCTGCGGGAATGCAATTAGTGTCCGCCCAGTTTTCGCTGTAATCGTAAGTCGTGGGGTTGCCGTTGCCATCCACGGTCTGTGTGACGTTGCCCAACGTGTCATAACATATGTGAGTGGTTGCGTAGGTCGTTCCGGAAATTAGATGCTGGATGGTGGTGGCGTTACCCCGAGCTGTGAATGCGATCCCGTAGTTGTCGTCATGTCCGGTGGCACCGGTGACCCCGGTCAAGCCGGGAATTCCGTTCTTGCAATAGTTGGCGCTGTACTCGTCGTAGCTATAGAGTGTGCTGGAGATCGGTGCGCCTGTGCCTGCACCGGCGTAAACGTTGATGCTTGTGGGCTTCATGTAGCCGGCGTACGTGGTCTTGGTGGTCCGGACGGCTGTCCCTGTGAAGTCCGTCTCCTGTTTCTGGGTGGGATAATTCCGCATGAGGCTGAAATATTGGTAGGAAACCGAAGAGGATAGCGACAGGCAGAAAATTGCCATTGGAGTCGTAAGTGGTGGTTACGGTTCTCAGAAGGGTGGAGGAGCCACTGTAATATTGTGCGGTCTGGTTGTAGGAGAAATACGGGACGGATGTGAAGACGGTCTTGTCGTTGACGTTCGTGTTGGAGACGCTATCATAACGCGGGGGCGATAAAACCGTTGTTGTGACCTGAAGATTAGAACTGTTTTGAACATAGCTTAGATTCCATGTGCCTCCGCCAAATGTCACGCTCGCGGCTCTGCCCGGCAGATTAATGGCACCGACAGCCAGGCTTGGGATTCCGGGCACTTGGGTGAACGAGACTGTACCTCCGGCGGGCCGTGTAACGGTGAGAAGCCCCCCGAGATGTGTGCCAGTGGTTCCGGTGTCATAGGTAAAAGAATAGCTTGTGCCGTCCGGGAGGGCGATACCGGTCAAAAAACTCTCGGTGGCCGCATACTGCGTGCCGGAGATAATCTGAGAGACGCTCTGGGAGGTGCACGTCATGGTGTGGGTTTGCGTCGAGCCGTCAGATGCACGAACGGTAATGGTTTTAGATGCTGAGGCACAACTGTAAAAGCCAATTTGAAATGGCGATCGGTTTAGCGTGTCAGGCATGCCAGCGACGGCTGATTGTACATAATTGCCATTCGTATCCATGGGCCAGTTGAAGCCGGTGACTCCAGTGCTGTCGTAGACGAGCCACCCGTCCGCGGATCGGACCTGGAGTTGGGTGTAGTTTGATACCTGGAAGGTGTAACCAGAGCCGTCCGCCGCGAGTCCGTTAAAAGACGTAATATCGGAACCGCTTCCGTACGGTGTGCCGCTCGTGGTGTAGCAGTTGACTTGTTTCGTGTAGAGGTTCGAATTGACGACGGTGTGGGCCGTCCCTTGAATGTCTACAAACGATGGACTGGATGCGATTGACACATTGCCGTTTGGATAGCCTGGGGGGCACGATAGGCCGTACGGGTCCACAGAAATCGCCGCGGTGCCTGAGTGGGTCGTCCCCGCGATGGTGCGAAACCCTGGGCCCGTCGCTGTAAATCCGCTGACGTTATAGTTGTAGGCGTATTGCGTGTTGTCGTAAACGATATCCGCAACAAGAGGATCACGATTTCGCTGAGGCACAGAACCGATGGGAATTTCAAGGTGCACGTTTCCTATGGCGGCGTCGACAAATCCGTTGGGAATGGGGAGTGGAATGGTGTACCAGGGCACACCCTGGGCTCGGCTCAGTGTTGGCGCGAGCATGAGGACGGAGAGGGCGACCAGAATTCGGGGCAACAGCTTGAGCAGAGACATCGAGCCTCCGAGTTGCGGGTCCACGGAACCTTCGGCTATGCTTAGGGCAGGCCGTTCGAGCGTACCGTTGAGAGCGTGGAAGCCGTTAGTTACCGTCTGAATACGTGACAGCGGGGGAAAAGTAAAGCAATCTCACGTAATCCGACAATCGGGGGAATCCCTCAAAGAAGCATCGGGGAATCACCTGAGGGAAGTACTAAGGGAGTACTACACGCAGTATGAGCCCGCACTAGTCATGCAGACAGAAAGCTGATGTCCAGGCGAACGTTGCCCTGGCCCCTCAGATTTATCTTGCGTTTATCTTCCGCGCTGTATAGATATTGGCCGCCTTCAGCCCAAGACCACGGCTTCAATGCCAGAGAGAGAAAAAATCATGCGTAAGCATTTCATTTTTCTTGCAATCGCCGGCTCACTCTCACTTGCCATCGTCTTTCTTGCTGCTTTATTCTCGCGCGCGGCCACGCCCTCGCCGGGATCGTCCGGCTATCACGTGATCAAAACCATTCCCATCGGCGGTGAGGGAGGCTGGGACTACCTGACCGTGGACAGCGACGCACGCCGCGTCTACGTCTCTCGCGGCACACACGTTATCGTTTTGGATGCCGACACTTATGCCGTCGTTGGCGACATCCCCGACACCCAGGGCGTGCACGGCATCGCCATCGCTTCCGACCTCGGCCGCGGCTTTGTCAGCAACGGCCGCGCCAATAACGCCACCATTTTTGATCTCAAGACGCTCAAGACCATCGGCACGGTGAATACCGGCACGAATCCCGATGCCATCGTTTACGATTCAGTAACTAAGCGCGTTTTCACCCTGAACGGCCGAAGCAAGGACGCCACCGCCATCAACGCCGCCGACGGCTCTGTTGTCGGCACGCTGCCGCTGGGCGGCAAGCCGGAATTCGCCGTCGCCGACGGCAAGGGCGGCATCTACGTCAACATCGAAGACACTTCCGAGCTTGTTCACTTCGACGCAAAAGATCTGAAGGTTTTGCATCGCTGGCCGCAGAAGCCCTGCGAATCCGCCTCTGGCCTTGCCATGGACCTGAAGACTCGCCGCCTCTTTGCCGGTTGCGAAAACAAAATGATGGCGGTCATTGACGCCGACTCCGGAAAAGTGATCGCGACTCCCGCCATCGGCGAAGGCGTTGACGCCAACGGCTTCGATCCCTCGGCGCAGCTCGCGTTCTCCTCCAACGGTGACGGCACTCTCACGGTCGTCCACGAAGACTCTCCTGACAAATTCACGGTGGTTGAAAATGTTCCCACGAAGCGGAGCGCCCGCACCATGGGTCTCGACCTGAAAACCCACAACATTTTCCTCTCCGCCGCAGATTTCGATCCGCCCGCCCCGGGCGAACGCCGCGGCAAGATGAAGCCGAATTCCTTCGTCATCGTTGTGGTTGGAAAGTAGCCTGGACACGCGCGCCTGGCGCAAAGAAACTGCGCCCAAAAACCAAAAGCGTCCCGGTGGGTCGGGACGCTTTCAGAGGGGGATTGAGGGGAACCTTTTAGTGCATGACGCCGATGTTGTGTGCGCCTGCGGCAAATGACATGCCCGCGCCCGCCGCCTGCGGCACCCACCACAACCGTCGTACCCAGCGGTTCTGGCTCACCATCATTCGCTTGCCTAGAAAATCCATGAACGCCGGGCTCACCTGCGTTGCCGCATAGATCGCATTTGAATTTGCAAATGGCCGAAGGAGCGGATTGGATTCCTGCCCGTAGCCGCCGGAAATCGCCCGGCGCGTTGACCAGGCGTCAAAGGCCGCGCCCGCGTGTCCCGCCGCCATCAATCCGTACCACATCTTTCTTTGCCTCGGCGTTTCGCGCGGCCGTGTGAATGCCGGCTTCAGCGGCTGAAAAGGCAGCGCCGCTGCGTTCGGCACGATGGGCTCTGGATCGGCTTTGATCTTGGGTGCAGGCGCGGAAGGCAACGCGGCAGGGGCAGAAGCGTCTTTGGCAGCGCTGTCGGCAGCAACGGCGGGAGAATCGTTAACCACCTTCGCTGCGTCGTCCACCTGCGGGATTGCGCAAATCAAGAGAAGCGCTGCAAGGACCATTTGCCACCTCAGTAGCGCAAGTGGTCATGCAAGTCCATCCCCACTCGCTATCCTGACACTCTACTGTCCGAAAGGTCAGGTGACACTGGCCCATTGGTCACATTTTAGTTAGTACATTCTTGTAGGCCCTCCGTTTGCCCATTTTCAACCGGCAGTACTAGGCCATAAATTGGCCATAAAAGTGAAAACATTTGTACTTTCTTGGCCCTGCCTCTTCCCGCCTCAAGAGTGCGCACCCTCGCGGATGACTCTGTCCGCGAGTCTGCTATAATCGCGGCGCTGACCCGATTCCGTCGGGGCTCATCCAACGATGCCCGGCAACGACTCCGCCGCCACGCAGCGCGCTCGCGTTCCGCAGCGCAGCCCGCAGCTTCCCCGTTTCATCGTCATTGAAGGCCCTCTGCGCGTCGGCAAAACCACCCTCGCCAGAATCCTCGCCGAGCGCCTGCACGCCCGCCGCATCTATGATTGCGAGGACAATCCCTTTCTCGCCGATTTCTACAGCGCAAAACCCGGCTCCGCCTTCCGCGCCCAGATGTACTTCCTCATCGAGCGCCAGAAGCGCCTCCGTGAAGCCCTCGCCGTCGAAGCTCCCGGCCCGCTGCTCTCCGATTTCCTCATGGAAAAGGACCGCATCTTCGCCAATCTCAACCTCACCGACGAAGAGCTCAAGCTCTACGAGCGCTATTACGAAGCCTTCACCGCGGACCTTCCCGCCCCCGATCTCGTCGTCTATCTCCAAGCCAAGCCCGAAGTCCTCCGCGCCCGCATCGTCAAGAAGGCTTCGCGCGACGAAGGTCGCATCTCCCTCGAATACATCGAGGAAGTCGCGCGCGCCTACGAACATTTCTTCTTCCGCTACGCGGCCTCGGACCTCCTCGTGATCAACACGTCGGACATTGATTTCGTCGAGCGCAGCGACGACCTCCAGCTTCTCCTGCGCCGCCTTCAGGAACCCGTCAAAGGCACCCAATACTTCCTCCCTCTCGGCGCCTCGGAATAAGAATTCGGCGTTTGCTGGGTAGACCCCCACCCCCCACCTTTTTGTAAGTGCGGATTCTACAGGGGTTACGGGAGAATTTTTCGTAAGTGCGGATTCTAAAGGAGTTATAAGCCCTTTGTTTCCCGCAGATCCGAGGGGTGCTCGTAAGTGCGGATTATAAAGGAGTTGCGGGAGGGGGGTCTCGGAAGTGCGGATTATAAAGGAGTTAGTGGTGAGTGGCGAGTGACGAGGGATCAGGGAAGAACGAAATGACGAGGAGTTTTCACCACAGAGGACACAGAGGGCACAGAGATGGGGAGAAGAGGGAGAGAGGAAAGAGATGCGGTTGAAAGGTTGGAATGTTGAGGAGAAAGAGGTCAAAAGTCCAAAGTTGAAAGTTGAAAGCGAAGCAAAGGCTCGAGAGGAGTTCCGAGCCACTGGGAATCTGTGATGGCACAGACACATTTGGCGATGATGGAGTCGAGAATTCACGACTCACGATACCATGAATGATAAGGCTTGTCAAGTCCATATATAGTACTAGTATTCGTACACGGGCGAATTGGTTCGAATGGACGCGTAAGAGAAAGAAAACACAGGGGTAGAGCTCACTGAGGGGCGGAGGAAATGATGGAAGGCGGATGGTCTGGGCGCGAAAGGCGACGCCGCGGGAAAGGAAGATCTATGAAGAAGGCCTCTAGGAAGCAAGCAAAGGAACTGGCTGCGCTGGCGCGCATGCCGGACGAGAAAATCGATTTGACGGATGCGCCGGAAGTGCGGGAATGGAGGGGGGCGGTGGTGGGGAAGTTTTACCGTCCCATCAAAAGGCCGGTGACGATCCGCGTGGACGCCGATGTGCTGGCGTGGCTGAAGCGGCAAGGGCGTGGTTACCAGACAAGGATCAACAAGCTCTTGCGGGAAGCGATGGAAGGGAAGCGGCGGCGGGCGTAGGCGGCGGAAGACAGTCGAGGAAAAAGCCAAGACTCGTACCGTTTGCCAGCACCGCAAAGGGACGCTGTACCTCGCGCCGTCTCAGAGGTACCAGACTGAAGAAGTCCGCGTAGAGGTTCGATCTGTCCAGATTTGCGCCGACCGCAGTAAGCTCAGGCAGCCGGCGTTGGCTTAGCGGGTTTCAATACGAGGAATTTCCCACCCTGTCTCGCAAAACAGTCCGGGACACATAAGCCACGCTGCGCGAAGAATGGCGCACCGGGCGTCCTAGCGTTTCATCTGACACCGAGCTGCCTTGCTGATTTTCTAATCTTCTTGCGGAGACGCTTCTTCAAATCCGAACTCAAAGCCTTAAGCAGATTTGGCCCTTTTGCCAGACTGTCATAGTCGCGCTCGCCGTTGACGCTGTATTTATCGGCCAATCTTTGATAGTGCCCCCAAACACGCTCGTAGCTGTCTTTAAGGAGTTCGGGGGCTAACGAGGAAAGATCAAGTTTCAACAACTCCCCAGGCGGACAATATGCACTGCCAGTTTTCATACAGGCTGCGTACATGGCCAAATAGAACTTGAGGTTGCGTTGGTGGATAAGTTCCAGGTCGAGCGTGTCGAGGAATTCTTCCACCTTTCTGACAAGCTCGGTACTCTTGAGATAGACCGTCAGATCGTAGACATCCTCTCCGAAGATCGACGTGTACTTGTTATCGTCTTTGAAATAATTGCGAGGTCTAGCGCGCGCGTCGTCCGGTTTCTGGAGAACCACAGACAGCATGGCTTGAAGAACCTCGATGACGCTGACGATCTGAGTGATCGGCTTCCCTTCGTCTTTGTATTGCCCTTTGCGACGGTCGTAAAACAAACTGTGCGTCTGAAAAGAAGCCTCAAGCTGTCGATGGATTCGGTCAGTTGCCCTCAGCGCCTCTTCCGGCATCGGGTTCTGGCTATTCGTTGCGCGGATTA
>QHYF01000028.1 GCA_003224075.1 Acidobacteriota bacterium | reverse complement strand
GGGGCAGGCCGCGCTGGGACGCTGACCGATGCATGAGGATCGTGTTGCAGTGGCACAGGCTGTCGCGGAGTAAACGCCTCGGCGAGTGCTCGTGGCCAGGCAGATTCGGGAGCTGTCTGCGCCTCTGGTGGCGGGGGCGCGACATTGCGAGGTCCCGCAAGAGGTACGGGCGGCGCAAAAAGGTTGCTCAGAGCATTTGAAGAGACTGAGTGTTCGGCCACAGGCGCGGGCGCTGCACGTTTTGGCTCCAAAAGGCTCTTCACCCGGGCGATCAATTCCTGCGGTTGAAAGGGCTTGCGAATCAGTTCATCGGCTTTCACGGCGACCGCTTTATCGGCGACGCTCTTATTGACCACGCCGGACATCAACACAACCGGAGTGGCGCTGAATTCCGGATGTTCTTTGATCCGGCTGCAGACGGAATAACCGTCCTGGTCGGGCATGATGACATCGGTGATCACAACGTCGGGGCGATTTTCTCCGAACTGCGCAAGAGCGGAGGCCGCGTCGGCGCACGTGATCACGTGGATGTTTTCGCGGCGGAAAGCGATCTTGATTACTTCGCGCATTGTAGCGCTGTCGTCGATGAAATAGACGATGGGTGTCCGCTTGGCAGGCGCGTCGCCCAGCGGCGGAATAGTCATCGCTTCGCTCATTGCGCTTCCTTATCCGCCATGTCTCGCGACCCTTCATCGTATTCGCGCATGGCATCCAGCATCAGATCGGTGGCCGACCGCAGCACGGTGCGTTGCGGCGACGTCGTTCCGTAGACGAATTTGTACACCCCTGCGCCGCCGTTTACGCAGGTCTTCAGGACGTGAATGACAGCCTCATCGCCAAACAAATTGCCGCATTCCGCGTGCACAATCTCCCCCGCGTCATAGAACAACACACCGTCGGTCTCTCCCGCATTGATGTGCAACGCGCCCGTCTGGTGGGCATGGCCGAGCATCTGCATCACGCCGGTGAGGTCGTGGTGCGTCAAGTTCCCGCTGAGACTGGTGTCGGACTGGGCAAGCATCTGCGTGGGTTGAAAGCCTTCCATCTTGCTGATGATGATTTGCTTCACGTGCGCGGCAATGACGGCCGGCTGGCGGCTGCGATCAATGTAATCATCGCAGCCGGCCTGGAACGCTTCCATGAGGGCGCGCTGGCTTCCGTTGCCAAGCGCGATGATGGGCAGGTTGGCGTTTTTTGAATCGGCGCGAATGATTCTTGCGATTTCCAAGGCTCCCATCTCCCGCATGTTCGTTGCGCAGAGGATGGCGCTCGGCGCGTCATATTCGAGTGTTGTGAGCGCAAATGCCGCTTGCGTGCTGGGCGCGACTTCAAACCCTTCGCGTTTGAGCGCGTCGCCGAGGCGCTTCGCAAAATAAACATTGCTGTCGATCAACAGAATCTTGACGGGGCGCTCGGCGGGGTTCACGGCCGTGCCTCCAGTGCTCCCCGAGCGGCCTTTTCCCCAAGTACTCCGTCCGTCCCCGGTGTGAGCGCGTCCAGATTCAATACCTCAATTACGTCCCCGTCATGCGATAACCAGCCCGCGACATGGGGCGCGTCGGCTTCCCCCGCGGCCGTCATCTCCCCGTTGATGCGCGCCGTAGCGTCGAACGGCAATGAGGTAAAAGCGGCGCGATGTCAAGCGCTTTCCGGTCAGTGCCTCGGACACGTCGCATACCGGAACAATCCTCCCTCTTCGCAGAATCACGCCTTCGATTTTCGGCGTGTGGTGCGGAAAACGAAAAACGCGGCTGGGCGCGACCAGTTCCGCAATTTGTCGCGCAGAAACGGCAAAACGCCGTTCGCCCAATCGCAGCAGGACAAACGACTGTAATTCGAGTTCGAGCGACGCCGTCATTGGGCCAGTTCTGTTCCCTCGGCTCCCTCTTCAGCGGGGTTCTCCACAGGCTCCAGAGCCGCATCGAGCAAAGCAAGTTCTTCGGGTGAGAGGAATCCTTCTGGATGGACTACTGGTACGACATTTTGATCAAGCGCGGTCAGTCCGCGGTACCATTGCCGCTCTTCATGGCAGAAGCAAAGGGGAAGCGCCTGGAGCCGCGTCATGCTCGTCATCTTCTCGATGCCGTCGATCAAGAGTCCCGTGCGAGTCTTGCGCAGCACGAAAACCAGCGTTCCAGAGGAAGCAGGGAGGTTAAAATGCGCGGCCGCGTTGACGATGAAGAGCGACCTCTCGCCTCGCCGCACGACCTGGCGCACTTTTCGCAGCCCGGGCGCTTCTATTTTCGTTGCGCTGCCTGAAAGGCTATCCACGCTGCGAACTTCCTGCACGGAAGCCGAAGATACGGCAAAAACCTGTCCGCTGACCCGAAACAGAATAATCTGCTCCGTTCGCACCGGGCTCGTTTTCGCTGGAGCCGCCAGCCGCATCAGCGAACTCCTGCGGGTGATGGGCGGCAAATAGCAAGGACGCGCTTCTCGATGGCCGCGTAAATGTCGTCGATGCCGAGAACCTGATCGACGGCGCCTGCCTTGATAGCCTCGGACGGCATGCCGAAAATTACCGCTGTCGCTTCGTCTTGAGCGAGCACCAGACCTCCAGCGGACTTGATCGCCTTGGCTCCGTTGGTTCCGTCGCTTCCCATGCCCGTAAGCACGCCGGCGATGCTCAACGCGCCCGCGTAAGCAGCAATGGATTCCATGGTGATGTCGATATTCGGGAGATAGCCATTGATCCGGCCCGAGGCGCCGTCAAGCTGGATCCGCCCCGTCGGTGTGACGCGGAGATGTTGCCCACCGGGGCAGATGTAAAGGGTTCCCGGTTGCAGCGATTCATTGGCTTCGGCTTCTTTCACGCGAATTTCGGTGAATTCAGCGAGTTGCGCGGCGTATTGCGTCGTGAATGACGCGGGCATGTGTTGCACCAGGATGACCGCGGCAGGGAAGTCGCGCGTGAAACCCGGAGCAATGCGCATCACCGTTGCCGGTCCGCCCGTTGACGCTGCCAGCACGACCACGGGGAAGCGCTGTTCAAGGCCGGAAGCGGGCGCGGGGCGGTTGTTGACGGGTGCGGGAGAGGCAGTCTTGGCACCGTTGGCATTCTGAATCGTCGAAGCGAGGCGTGATGCGGTGCGCACGACGCGTACTTTGGCGGCCATGCGCACCTTGCGAAGGAGCTCTTCCTTCACGCTCTGCATATCGAGATCAATGGCGCCTGATGGCTTGCCGACAAATTCAATCGCGCCAAGTTCCAGCGCGCGAAGGGTGCTGGCCGCGCCTTCCTTGGAATCAGAGCTGACGATGACGATGGGCCGCGGATTCGTCGTCATGATCTCCGCGGTAGCCTGCAGACCGTCGACGTGAGGCATATTGATGTCCATGGTGATGACGTCGGGCTTGAGCGATTCCGCCATTGAAACGGCCTCGCGTCCGTCCTTGGCGTTGCCGACGACCTGCATCTGTCCGTCCGCGTTGAAAATCGTCTCCAGCACCTTGCGCATGAAGGCGGAATCCTCCACCACGAGAATTCGAATCTTCTTGTTGGTGGTCGCCATTGTTCGCCTACGCCACCGGAGCGACCGGGCGCGGAGCCCCCGTTCCCATGAGTTGTTCGACCGCAGCGACCAGTTGATCTTCCTGCACCGGCTTGGTCAGAAATGCCGCTGCGCCTTCCTTGAGAGCCCGGTCGCGGTGCTTTGCTCCCGCGCGGGACGTCACAACCATCACCGGGATCCGGCGTGTCGAGGGGCTCTGCCGCAACTGCACCATCAATTCGTAGCCCGTCATGCGTGGCATCTCGAGGTCGGTGATGACAAGATGGCAGCCGTGTTGCGCCACCAGTTCCGCCGCCTCCAGCCCGTCGGCTGCCAGCTTCACGCGGTAGCCATTCTTCTCGAGCATTCGGCCGACGAATTTGCGCACGCTGATGGAGTCGTCCGCAACGACGATGACGCGCTCTTGCTCGATGCGGTCGATAGCCTCGGAAGGAATGGTCCCACGCGCAATCGCTGCCGAACCGGGCGCAAAGATGCGGGCGGCGCTGGCATTGGCCTGGATGGGCCGGCGCTCGCTCTGTTCCGTCGCCACCATGCGGTTCAGATCGATTAGCAGAATCAAGCTGCCGTCGGGCGCAATCGTCGTTCCCGGGAATAGTTTCACCCGGCGGAGATATTCGCCAAGATTCTTGATGACGATTTCGTCCTTGCCAAGGACTTCCTCCACGACGAGGCCGATCTGCCGGCTTCCGGCATTCGCCACGACCATGCGGAAATACCCGTTGATCGGTTCAAGGGGCGGCAAGCCCAGATAGGTATCCAGGCGGACGACCTCGGTCACCACGTCGCGAACCTTGGTCAACAATTTCCCGCCGACGTCCTCGATTTCATCGGCGCGCAGGCGGCGGATTTCCTCGACGACTGCCAAGGGCAGCGCGAAATTCGTTGCCCCGCACCGCACGAAGAGGGCAGGAGAGATAATCAGCGTGAGGGGCACCTTGAGCGTGAACTTCGTGCCCTGGCCGCTCGTGCTCTGGATATCGATTTCGCCATTGAGGGCATTCAAGTTTGACCGGACCACGTCCAACCCGACGCCGCGTCCAGCCAACTCCGTTTTTACCGGAGCGGTCGAGAAGCCCGGGTGGAAGAGCATTTGACGAAGATCGCGCTCCGTCAGACGGTCAGCTGTCTCCGGGGAAACAAGGCTTCGCTCAATCGCGCTGTGCTTCACGCGCTCGTAATCAATGCCACGGCCGTCATCTTCGACTTCGATGTAAATCTGATTGCCGCGGTGATACGCGCGCAGCATGATGTTCCCCGTTGGGGCCTTCCCAGCGCCGACTCGTTCGCTGCTGTGTTCGATACCGTGCGCGACCGAATTGCGCACCAAGTGAACAAGCGGATCGGAAATCTGCTGAATGATGTTGTTGTCAAGTTCGGTTTCACTGCCCGAGAGATCAAGCGCCACCTGCTTGCCGGTCGATTTCGCGGCGTCTCGCACCGCACGGGACAGCCGTGAATATAGCGTCCCGATGGGAACCATTCGCGCCGCCGTAATCTCATCCTGCAGGTGATGCGCCAGCTTCGTGAATTCGTCGATGTCGCCTTCGACGCGCCCGATAAATCCTTCCAGCTGCGATAGCACCTCATTCACGTCTGCCGAAATCTCCGCCATCGAGCGCGACAAAATATTGAAATCGTCGTAGCGGTCCATTTCCAATTCACTGAATTCCGACCAGAAGGACTTATCGCCCGCAGCCGCGCTGGCAAGCATCCGTGGCGCCGTCCCCGCGCTCCATGGTCCGGTGCCGCGGTTCGAGCTGATGCGGTTGAACTCATATTTCTCTTGAAACTCCGCGACCTTGCCTTGCAGCCGTTCCTTCGAAAAACTCAGCGTGTCGACGAGCTTTTCGAGTTCCGCTACGCGGCCCACCATGCGCGTACGGTTAATGACCAGCTCACCGACCGTGTTCATCATGCGGTCGAGCCGTGCAAGCGCGATGCGAACCGATTTTGCTGCTGACCTGCCAGGGGCAGGTTGTTTCGCCGCCTTCTTTGCAAAGGCAGCGGCCAATGCGGTCGATTCTGTTTCTCCCGCTTGCTGGTGTTCCAAGCTTGCAGTCGATTCCGCGGGGGGCACGGCCTCTTCCGGTTCGGCAGGAGCGAACTCCGCGATGCGGCCGAGCAGGGAATCCACACCAGCCCGCATGTCGGATTCATGCGCCCACTGCTTGTGAAGAGTCTTCCTCAGAACGTCAACCGACTCCAGGCACAGATCCACAACCGCCGGCAATGGTTCAATCTCACCATCGCGCAAGCGCCCGATCAGATCTTCGACACGGTGAGCGATTCCGCCCAGCCGTTTCAATCCCACTTGCGCCGCGGAACCTTTCACCGTGTGAATGGCGCGAAAAAGTTTGTTGATCTCTTCCGGATTGTTGTTGCCTTCCAGCGAAATCAGGCAATCACTCACCACTTGGAGATGCTCTTCCGCTTCTGGTTGGAAGAACTCGAGAATTTCGCCCGGCACCTCATCGTCCCCAGGCAGCGCGTCAAAATAGGACCCCGTTGCAGCGGCGACGGGCGGTTCGCGGTCCTCCGTCGAGGCAAATCGCTCGGGCGGCTCCGGTTGAGCAAGATTCAGTGGAGGAGGCTCCGTCGGAAACGCGAAGCGATAGCGCTCTTTGAAAACGGAAATGTCATCGACATTTTCTTTGCCAGTGTCGCTGATTTCCAGGAGATCAGTTTCGAGCACGGAAATTCCGTCCGCAAGAAACTCCGTCAATGGGCCGTGAAGGTCCTCGCCGAGCGGCGCGTTCAACGCATACTGAAAGACGTGCGCGAGTTTTGCGGCAATTTCCGAAAACCGCGGAAATCCATAGCTGGCCGAAGTGCCGCCGAGCGTATGCGCCGAGATGTACAAGCGCTCCAGCTCTTCCCGGGGCGGATCAACATCTTGCAGCACGCTCACGTATTCCCGCAGATATTGCAGATGCTCTGAGGCTTCCTGGAGGAACACTTCGACGGCTTCGCGGTTCGGCGCGCTCACGCTCGTCCCTCCGTCACAAGTTCGGGTTTCTGCAATTCATCGGCAGTCGGTTTCCGGTAGAGAATGCAGTCGTTCAGCACGATGGCCTGAAACTTCACCGGCATCTTGGAGATGGACTCCGAATGTCCCAGGAACAGATAGCCGCCGGGTTCCAGCGTGTCGTAGAAGCGTTGCACGAGCGAGTGGCGGCGTTCTTCTGAGAAATAGATGAGGACATTCATGCAGAAGATCGCGTCCATGCGTCCGACATACACAGCGGAAGCCAAGTTCATCTGTGCGAAAGAGACCATCTTTCGCAGTCTTGGCTTTACTTGATATCCGCTGTTGACCCCGGAAAAATGGTTTGCCAGTTGCTTCTCGTTCACGCTTGCAATGCTGCGACCCTTGTAGATCCCGCGTTCGGCGTGCTTCAGGGCGTGCCGCCCCACATCGGTTGCAAGGATCTCCACGTTCCAGGAATCCGCAAACGAAAGTGAATCGGCGATGGTCATGGCTATGGAATAGGGTTCTTCGCCGGTCGCGCAGCCGGCGCTCCAGATCCGGAGCGTCCGGGGATTCTTCCAGAATTTTTTTACGTGCAGCTCAGGCAGGACGCGCTTTTCGAAAGCCTCATATACGCCCGGATACCGGAAGAAGCTGGTTTCCTGCGTCAGCAACCGTTCGAGCAGCGCTTCATATTCGAGGTTGGACTTGCGCATCACGCGCAGCAGATCCGTGCCCCGCTCCATTCCTTTTGCGCGCAGATGCTCGCGCACGCGCGCGGAGAAGAAGCGCTCGCGCGATTCATCGAAGCAAATTCCCGTCCGCTCTTCGATTAGCATGCGGATCTCGTTCAACTCGTGTTCGCTCGGCCCGTGCACTGATCCCTGGCGTTCGGTCATCGTTTTCCCGTTTTGGGGTCTCCCTCTTCCTTCCGCCGCGGCGAAGAAGAGAGTCATTGCTTAACGAAGAGCGCCTGCCGGGACGGGCCGCTCGGAATCTTCACGCGCATGCGCCCCCTTCGAGGACGCGCGGAATTGCGCCAGCGCTTCGTTCAACTGATCCGAGAGCTTGACCAGTTGGCTCACCGTCGCCACGGTCCCGCGCGTTCCTTGCGACGTTTGCCGTGTAATGCTGGAAATAATCTGCATCGCGTGCGCCACACCTTCCGTTCCGCGCACCTGCTGCTTCGATGCCAGGGAGATTTCCTGAACGAGTTCTGCTGATTGGCGCACCACGTTTGAAATGGCGTCCAGCGCGCGGCCCGCCTGATCGGCCAGCGTTGCGCCGCCTTCCACTTCCTTAGTGCCTTCTTCCATGACCACCACCGCTTCGTTCGTCTCGGCCTGAATCGCCTTGATGAGGGCTGCGATATCCTTCGTGGCGCTGCGGCTGTGTTCTGCGAGCTTGCGGACTTCGTCCGCGACCACGGCAAAGCCTCGGCCGGCCTCCCCGGCGCGTGCCGCTTCGATGGCGGCGTTCAACGCCAGTAAGTTGGTTTGTTCCGTGATGTCGTTGATCACGTTGATGATTTCCGAAATTTCCAGCGACCGGTCGCCCAGCGACTTGATTTTCTTGGCGGTCGCCTGCACGGATGCCCGGATGCGCTGCATTCCTTCGAGTGTGTCGCGCACCGCGCGGTTTCCCTGTTCGGCCGCGTCCAGCGCGCGGCGTGCGGCTTCCGCGCTGGCTTCCGCGTTATTCGAAACCTGTTTCATGGAGACGGTCAGCTCTTCCACGGCGCTGGAGGTGTTGGTAATTTCCTGGTCTTGTTGCGTCGCGCCCGCTTGCATTTCATCCGCGGCCACCAGGATGTTGTTGGAGCACGCCGTAACTTCCATGGCCGCTTTGCGAACGCGCTCGAGAACTTTGGTGAAGTTGTCGAGCATGTAGTTGATCGAATCCGTGACGTTGCCGAGAGCGTCGTTGGTCACTTTGCCGCGCTGTGACAAGTCGCCGCGGGCCACCTGGTTGATTACGCTCAGCAGCTCCGTAATGCTGCGCTGCAGTGCGTCGTTCGCGTCCTGGTTGCTCGTTGCCTTGGAAACCTTGGCGACTGCGCGGTTCAGGTTTTCCGCGATGTAGCCCAGCTCGTCATTCGTGTTGACATCGGCGCGCGCGCGCGGATCCCCGGCTGCCAGGCGTTCCGAGAATTCGGCGAGAGCCCGCACCGGCCCCAGCAGCGCGCCAAACCGCCACGCGAGAATCAGCGCTGTGCCCGCCGCCAGCACGATGGCGAGGATCACGGTCCCCCCGGCCGGCGAGCCAAAATCGAGCAGGGAGGCCTCTCCAGCTTTCTTCCCGGCGCTGAATGCCAGCGTGAGAATGGCGAAGAGAACTAAGCCGTTCAAAAAGACCAGCGTCCAGATTGTGGAACTCAGTCGCGATTTCATGCCTTCCTCCAAATCTCTTCCGCGGAGCCCGCGCCGTCGGCCGGCGTCGTCCCCACAAAATTCAAATGCTGGGCCCCGGAAAAACCTCGAGCAGCCGCCGCAAGTCGATCACCAGCGCCAGCCGGTCGTCATGCCGCAGCATCCCGACGCAATGCGGCACGTTCTCCGGCGCTTGCTCGAGCAAATCCTCGGTGTTCACCGAATACGTTCCGATCACTTCGTCGGCGGCAATGCCGATTCGAATGTCATCGTGATGGCTCTCGCTGCGCAGGGAAGCGACCACAACGTGCTTTGGAAGCAACCCGGGCCGGCGGCCTTCGGTGATTGCGATGTCAACCAGCGGCACAATCGCGCCGCGTAAATTGAATATTCCCACCAGATACGCGGGGCCAAGGGGAAGTTTGGTCAGCAGCGGCCATTCCAGCACTTCCTCAACATCCAGAACCGGCAGGCAGAACCGTTCGCGTCCGCTGCGGAAAACGCAATACTGCGACTCTGGTGGCCGCTCTTCGGTCGGTCCGAGGGCTTCCAGCAGGTCGGTATCGGCCTCTGCGGGAAGCGGAACCAGATGAAAGTCTTCGTTCATCGCCAGTTCTTTCCTTCAAAAACTCTCATGCGAACCGCCGGACTGCGCGAAGCAACTCTTCGCGCGTGAAAGGCTTCGTCACATATCCGTCGGCGCCTTGCTGCTGTCCCCAAAACTTGTCGCTCATCGAGTCCTTGGAGGTCACCATGATCACCGGAATGGAGCTAAATTCGGCGCTCCCCTTCAGGTCGCGGCAGACTTGAAATCCATTTCGATCCGGCATTACGATATCAAGCAGGATGACGCTGGGACGCTCGCTCACAATGGCTTCCTCGACGCGCCTAGGGTCGCTCAAGCCCACCGGCCAATAGCCTTCCTTTTCCAGCAAGCCTTGCATCAGCCTGACCTCCGCTGGTGAGTCATCCACAATCAGGACTTTTTTGTGCACTGCCGTGCTCTCCCCATAGTTGTCCACAGAGGAGAGGTGCACGTCAGGAGCCAGCCTTTGGGTTCTTCGTGAGTTTGTGTCGTTTCAGGCTAAGCGTTTGTTTCTGAGTAGGTTACAGCGCCGCGGAGCGGTTTCAGCGGGGCCGCGAAATCGCTGATGGCGTCTCTTCCGTCTCACCCTGAGATGCATTCTCAGCTTCCCTCATCTCGTTCGCCAGCGATGAGAAACGCTGCATGATCTCGTTGATTCTAAGCGCCATGCTATGGATGGTCTTGATCTGCGCCAGCGACTGCGAAGACAGTTGCCCGGGCTCCAGGAGGAGCAATTCGGCGTTCCCCAGAACGGAAGTCAGGGCGTTGTTTACGCTGTGTTTCATGTCAAGCATATAGCGGCCAAGTACGGCGTCACTTTCGTTCTTGGCGGCGTTTCGCTCCGCCTGCCGTGCAATCCGCACGGCTTCTGCCCGGCGCAACGATTCTCCGGCAACCAGCAGAAGCGTCTGCGCCCAATCTTCGCGAAGCGGGATATGCACTAGCCTGGGGTATTTGGCCCTCAATTGCCCGAATTCCCTCGTATCTGCCGGGGCACAGAGAATGACCGCTGTCGACGGATCGAGGGATCGCAACACGTTGGTCAGTTTTCCATCGTGTACGGGGCCCACAACGATGAGGTCGTGAGCGGGTGCATCCTGGTCCTGCCACGAGTCACTGTTGAGGACCGTAACGCCAGGAGCCTGGCGCTCCGTTTGCCAGCAAGCCGTCAGCGACCGGGCGAATTCGGTTTCATCGGTCAGGATAACTACGTTAGCGTGTCGCAATGAAGGCCCGCTCCTGAAGTTTCCATCCGGCTCTGCCGGTTCACTTCGCATCCCTTACAGTTTCTCTGCTTCGCCGAGCGCCGAGGTCAGACGTTTCGTGCTGATTCCAAGATTCACTGCCGCTTCCGTGTCTTTTGCTTGCTTGGCCACGTCCACGCGCTCCTGCAATCGCGTCACTTCCACCCGTGCCATGTTCATGGCTCTGTCCAGCGATGTCGCATTCCCCGTTTCTTTGGCGGATTCCGTCGCCGCGGTGACGAGTACCCGGGCCACCACGGCGCGCCTCAAATCTTCCGCTGACGGCCCGTCTTCACTTACGAATGCCGTTACTTCCCAGGATGACATCAAGATCCGCGCGCCGCTGATCTTGACGGTGGTCATCGACCTGCCGCGCGAAGGCGGGGTTGCGATCAATTGCTCCCAGATTTGCTCCATGCAGCTTTCGAAATCCAGCGCCGCCAGCGGATCGGGTGGTGCGGCGGCAGGTGCGGAGACCCGCTCCTTCGGTTTCGCGTTGGCGTTGATTGCGCCGGATTCCGCGCCGGCTTTGTTTGCCACCGGAAGAGGCTTCGCCGCTTTTGTGGATGTCGTTCGCGGAGCGCTTTCGGCTGATTTTCCGATTGCTTTTTCGAGCGCCAGCTCCACATCAGTTCGTAATCCAAGAAGTTTTTCAAACGCTTGGCTGACGCTTCGTTCCGTGTACTCCATCTGGAAGGGCTGTTTCCACTCGTCGGCAATGGTGTGAATCTTATTGAGCGGCTCGCCCGATGAGAGTCCGAAATGACGGCAATCCATGACGCGCTGACCAGCGGATTGAAGCTGGGCAATGCCGCTGCGGATGGCAATCAAGTCCGCGTGCATCAACTCAATGAGCGTCCGGCGAAGCAGGAAGTTGAAGCGGATGAACGCTACGAGAGCGGCAGGATCGTAGAACATCCCGCCGGCTGTCTCCTTCACTTTTCGGCCCTGCACGATGAAATCTGTCTTCAGGATCTCCCGTAGGCTCCGAAACCCGCGCAGCGCTTCGATCATTTTCTCAAGCGGGGCGCACCAGGTCAGTGGATCGGGACCCACGTCTCCGAGCACCGGCTGCATGACCTGGGCAACATCGGCAGGTTCGATCTGTTTGTGATAAATCTTCGCGGCCGCGCAGAGTGCGAAGTACTGCACCAGCAGAAAGTCGATCTTGTCTCGGTCCATGCTGCTCTTCTTCAGTTTGCGCAGGTGACGATGGATCAGGGCGCGTAGCCCGCTTTCGCTGGCGTTCAGCGTGGTCATCTGCAGCAAGTGGCGGAGTTGATGCACCAGGACCCGCTGATCCATCGAATCCAGCCACTCATTCACTTCATTGAACAGTTCCAGGTCCACCTTTTCCGCGAGGTTCCGCTTTGCCTGCGGAATTGGAATCTGAATCTCCAGTTGCTTGGCCAGCGCCAGATAAATCGGAAACACCGCGCGCGCTTCCTTCCATTGCGCCTGCCGTGGACTTTCCGCCCGGGAGGCAGCGGGGGTATTCGCTGTTGTCATCGTTTTGTTCACGGCTCTGTCGCCACCCAGTCACAGGCCCCTTGCAAAAACTTGACGGCCACCGCTTTGCGTCCGTCGTGATACTGCACCGCGACGACGATAGCCTCCGCCTGGCGCCCTTCTCGAGTTTCCACGAGCCGCACGCGATCGTCGAACTCCAGCGGCAACGTCGAGAGAAAAATCGCGTGTTCGCTGCCGCCAAATTCGATGACCGTGGCCTCACGCAAACGGATTCGTCCCCCCCGTGCGGAAGTCACTTGCACTGGAATTCGAAGCCGTCTGGCCTTTGGGAAAAACCGCGCCAACTGCTCTGCGCAGTCTTGTTCGTTCGCTGTGAGTGCCAGACTGCTTAACCTTCCCACGTTGCCTCTCGCCCTGCCGGTCGGGTGCCACGCGCTCTTCTGCGGCGAGACACACCAGACGCCGCAAGAGACACAGACTTCCGGAGATAGAGAAGCACGCTGCACGCCAAAGAATCAAAATGGTCGGCCTGATGGAAAGTAAAGAAACTGAGAGGGTTACACTTTCCCCGGTACGTGCCGCTGGCTCACCTGTCTCACGCTGAAACGTTAGCGTCTCACCCCTGAACGTGTCCTCGGGCTCGGGGGGCTAGCCTGAGAGTCGCTGTGCCCTCTATTGGGGAGTCGCGCGTGGCTCGATTTCAGCAGTACCTGAGCCGGGTTTCGAGGGAATGTTATACCGCTTCAGCTTGCGATACAGGGTCGCTCGGCTGATCCCCAGCATCTTTCCAGCCAGGGCTTTGTCACCCTTCGCTTGTTCGAATACCCGGAGAATCGTCATCCGTTCCATCTCCGCCAGCGCCGTGGTGGAGAGGGACGCAGTGTCCTGCGCAGGAACGATGCCTGAATCGGCCTGCTCGCTTCGAATGCCAGGGGGGAGATCGATGACGTCAATTGTTTCACGGTCCCCCAGCGTTAGTGCCCGCGCGATGCAATTCTCCAGTTCACGTACATTGCCCGGCCAGTCATAGTGCAGCAGGCTCTTCATGGCCGCCGCCGTGACCTGGATGTGCGAGCCCTTGGCGTAACGATCCAGGAAGTGATGCACGAGGACCGGGATATCGGAACGGCGCTCGCGCAGGGGAGGGAGGTGCACCGTCACTACGTTCAAACGAAAATAAAGGTCCTTTCGAAAGGTGCCGGCGCGATAAGCGGCCTCCAGATCGCGATTCGTTGCCGCGATCACTCGTACATCCACGTTCACCTTCTCATTGCTGCCCACCGGCCGCACTTCCTTTTCTTGCAGCACGCGGAGCAGTTTCGCCTGCATCTCCAGGGGAAGCTCGCCAATCTCGTCCAGGAAGATTGTTCCGCCATTCGCTGCCTGGAACAGACCCGCCTTTGATTTCATTGCCCCGGTAAACGCGCCCTTTTCGTAGCCGAAAAGTTCGCTCTCCATCAGAGTCGGCACCAGCGAGCCGCAATCCACGGCAACAAAGGGTGTTTGCGCCATGGAGCCGCGGAAGTGAATCGCGCGGGCCGCCAGCTCTTTACCGGTGCCGCTTTCGCCGGCGATCAACACCGGCGTCCGCGTGTCCTTCAGCCGTGAAATCATGCGCAAGACGTCCTGGATATTCGCCGAACTGCCAATGATCCCGTCGAGGTTTTCCTCTGTCGTGACCCTCTCGCGCAAGAACTCGTTTTCCGTGACCAGGCGCACTTTTTCCGCCATGCGCTGCAGGAGCAGCCGCATCTTTTCCACCCGGAACGGTTTTTCGATGTAATCGTACGCGCCCAATTTCATCGCATCCACGGCTGATTCGATCGAGCCGTGCCCCGTCATGATCGCGATCTCTGCGTGCGGCAGCAGCATCTTCATCTGCTTCAGCAATTCCACTCCGGACATGTTTGGCAGCTTCAGGTCAGTGAGAATGAGATCCGGAGCGTCGGAATCCAGCCGCGCTAGTGCCGCTTCCGCGCTTTCCGCTTCCGCGCAGGCGTATCCCAGCGTGTTTCCGATCGTCATGCACAACCGGCGTATGCTCTGTTCGTCATCCACCACCAATAATCGTGTCTTTATCTCGTCGCTCATGGTTTGCCGAAAGTTTTCTCCACAATCGATATTAACTGTTGCACCCGAAAAGGCTTCTCGATACAAGGTGTCCCGCTTTGGGCCAGGAACGCCTGCGTCTCACTATTCGCCGTGTCCCCGCTGATGAGAATGATCCGTGCCCTCAATTCGGGGCGGTTTTTTTGGATCCACGCGTGCACCTCCGCCCCATTCACGGCTCCGGGCATTCGAATGTCGGAAATTACCCCGGCGTACCGCCCGTTCGAAAGCCGCTGCAATCCTTCCGCGCCCGACGAGGCATTCACCACCGCGTATCCTTTGCGCTCCAGCGCGGCCCGCAGAAAGGCGATGACCGACGGCTCATCTTCGATGAGCAGAATCGGCTCTCCAGTCCACAGCGCTGCTGGCGCGCTCATCGGCCCGCCTCTTTCGCCGCCGCTACCGCGAGAGCGGACTCGGTAGCCACGGGAATTCGCACAACAAACGTGCTTCCGGCTCCAGCTTCATTGTTCCAGCATTGAATTTCCCCGCCATGCGCGCGCACGATGCCGTAGCAAATGCTCAGCCCCAGCCCCGTGCCTTTGCCCACTTGCTTCGTCGTATAAAACGGATCAAAAATGCGCTGAGGATCGGCAATCCCCGTGCCGTTGTCGCTGATCGCCACTTCGATCATCTCTGCGTTCCGGCGCGTCTGAATCTTGATTTTGCCGCGCTGGCCCGCTTCCTGCACCGCATCGTACGCATTGTTGAGAATGTTCAGAAACACTTGCTGAAGCTGCTGCGAGTCTCCTAATGCGGGCGCCAGCGTTTCTTCAAACTCTTCGACCACCTCGACTCCATGGCTGGCAAAATCATATCCGCGCAGCTTGATGGTTTGCCGTAGGACGCTGTTCACCCTCACCAGTTCTCGCTGCACCGGCCGCTGCCGCGCAAAACTCAGCAAATCTTGTACGATATCCTTCGTTCGCTGCGTCTCTTGCAAAATGATCTGCAAATCTTCTCGAGCCGACCCGGGCACTTCCGGATTTTCGAGCAAGAGATCCGTGAATCCCAGAATGGCTGCCAGCGGATTGTTGACTTCATGCGCCACCCCGGAGACCAGCCGCCCGATAGTGGCCATCTTCTCGCTGTGTGCCAGCTTTGCTTGCAGCAACGCTGCGTCCGTGATGTCCGTCATCACCACGACGACGCTGTTCACCGTATTCTGCTCGTCTCGCATCGGGCTTAGGCTGATCGAAAAATGTCCCATCGAGCCGTCGCTCCGCCGCACCCGCAGCTCCAGGTTCTCGACTTGGTGCCCGTTCGCCGTGGTTTCCAGCGCGGCATCAAAATCTTCCCGATGTGAACCCTCTACCCAATCCACCAGCCGGTGTCCGATCAATTCGCTTTCCTGGTAGCCCGCTTCATAGCAGCGCCGGTTCGCGTAGCTGATGAGCCCCGCCGTATCGAGCACCAGGATCATGCTCTGCGTGGTATTCAGGATCTTCTGATTGAAGTCCCGTTCCCGCTGCAGTTGCGATTGAAACGTCTTCTGCTCGGTCACGTCCAGCATCAGCCCGCGCACCTGCGCAATGTGGCCGCGGGCATCGCGCACGGCCGTAATATTTTGCAGCGTATGCAGCAGCGTTCCGTCCTTTCGACGCAGCGTCTCTTCGTAATTTCGCAAGACTCCTCTTTCCGATAGCGCGCGCAGGAATTTCTCGCGCGCTTCAGGCGCGGGATAGAGGTGCGGGCTCACGTCCGCTCGCAACAATTCTTCCCGCGAACCGTAGCCCAGCATGCGCACCATCGCGTCGTTGACATCCAGGAATCTGCCCTCGGGCGTGGCGAAAAATAATCCCTCCTGGATGCTGTCAAACAGCTCGCGGTAGCGCCTTTCCGCTTCTCGCCGGTCGGTAATGTCCTTCAGCACGTGAATGGTGCGTGTGTCGTCGTCAGAGATGCCCGGCGTGCGCGAAGTCGATACCAGGAATATGCGCTCGGCCGACGCCGCCACGTACTCTTCTCTAGTACGCTGCGTGTCTTGGCAGAACGGGCACGCCAGATCGCTTCCCGTTTCCGCGATCTGCCGCAAGCTGCTCATCGCCTTCCCGACCAGGGCCACCGGCGGAACGCCCAGATGCGACGCCAGCGAGCGGTTCGTTCGAACGATGTTCCACGCGCGATCGTGCACCACGATATAGTCACTGATCGCGTCGATGTCTTCCACCCACTGCCGCTTGGACCTCTCCAGTTGCGAAAATCGCCTGAAATTCTCCAGTGAAAGCGCCGCATGACTCGCCAGCGCGTGCAGCAATCGCTTTTCATCCGCGCTCAAACTCTTTCGTCTGCGGAATAGGCAGAGCGTTCCCAGCCTTTCATTGTCGCTGGCCGCGATCCGCACGAACACAGCCGTTCCCGGATCGCCGGAGAATTGCAAGGCCGCCGCGATTTCCTTGGGGATTGCGCGAGACTCAACGTTGTTCGGACATTCCAGGGCCCGCGAGATCAGCCAGTCCGTCCCGCCCTGAAATGTGGGATCGCTGCTTCCGGCCATCGAGTAGAGTTCCGTTTCGCGCCCGCGGTAAACGGCAACCCCGCCCCACACGGCATCCAGCATCCGCGCCGCGCGCCGCGCAAACTGTTCCAGAAATTCCGGCAAGTGTCGCGACTGTGCGGCTTCAACGGCCAGCTCCATTAATTCTTCAGCGTGCTTCGGCATTGCTGAGTACGTATCCGCCTTTCGGCGCCGGGGCCGGAGACTACGCGACAATTTCGTTTTTGCTCTGCGCATTGACGAGTGGGGCAAAGGCGCGTCTCATGCTGCGAGCCGCCCTTTCCCTCAACGCTACCGGGGAGTCTCAATCTGAGTCAACCACCGCTCCGTACTATGTGGCGAAATCGCCTACAGCGACCCAGCTCCTCTTTCTCGTTGCGTCTCAGCCTGAGACCTTGGCCCTTCGACTCCCTGCCCACTGAGACAATTGGCACGCCAAAGCTTGCGTACTCTCCTCTCTCAAGTCCTCCATAACCCGCACCTTCTCTGATACTTGCCACGCTGCGGGCGCTTCTAATCCGCTAATTGGTAGGCCTCGCCGCCTTGGCATTTGACGTGCCTCCCATTCACGGGGCATCTCCCGATCCTTGGAGGGATAGTGTCGATGAGAACGAGTAGGTGGAAAAAGTTTGCGCTGGCCGCAACCGCGGTGCTCATTTTCTCCGGGGCTTCCGGATTGGCGCAGACGGGCTCGACCGACGAAACCAGGCGCAAGGTCAAGACCAAGGTTGCTTCCGCGTACCCGGATCTTGCCAGGCGTATGAACGTTGGGGGCAAGGTCAAGATCGAAGTCGTCGTCACCCGCGACGGCCGCGTGAAGAGCACGCGCGTGGCTGGCGGCCATCCTTTGCTCGTTCAGGCTTGCCAGGACGCCGTGAAGCAGTGGAAGTTCGCGCCGGCCTCCGAAGAGACCACGCAGATTGTTGAGTTTGAATTCCACCCCGGGAATTAGCAGAAATGGCCGGAATAGCAAATGTTTCGGCGGCAGCGGATAGTTTCGGGTCGCGCTGCTGAGCTGAGCGGAGGAATCTCGCAATGACGATCGGTAAAAAACTTTACGCAGGATTTGGCCTGATTCTGGGCATTCTGCTGCTTCTATTTTTCGTAAACCTCTTTGCCGGATGGATGGAGAAATCGGCCCGTACCAATGCCGGAACCGCTCTGGAAAGCGTCCGCACGATTGAATCCGTGCGTTACCAGATCATGCTGAATCGCCTCAACATGAATAACTTTCTCCTCAGCGGCGATCCTCGCGACGAAGATAGAGTCACTAAAGGCCTGAACGACATCACCGACATCATCAAGCGCGGTGAATCTCAGGCCACCAACGAAACCGTCCGCACCGCTCTCATTCAGGTGGAGAGCACCGAAGCCAGTTGGGCTGATAATTTCGCCAAGCCTCTCATCGCCAAGCGCCATCAGGTGGATTCGGGTGACGCCACCGTTTCTGACCTGCAAATTTTCTATCTTCAGAAAGACCCCGCTTCTTGGCTCACGAAATCCTCGGTGGTTCTCGATCAAAGCAACACGGATATCACCAAGTTCCTGCAAGATTCCACCAACTCGGCGAATCGCGCGACGGCCTTTAGCGCTGTTGCCACGATCCTGGGAACATTGATCGCCCTTGCGCTTGGGGCAGTCGTCGCTTTTTATACCGCCAAGTCCATCTCCGAGCCCTTGACTCACCTCATTACCGTCGCCCGTGAAATCGGCGACTCCGGCGACCTCGACCAGAACATCGATATTCACCGCAATGACGAAATTGGCGCTCTCGCCACCACCTTCAACAACATGGTCGCTTACCTCAAGGAGATGGCCAGCGTTTCCATGTCTGTTGCCGAAGGCGACCTGGCCGTCGAAGTCGTGCCCCGCTCCAGGCGCGACACCCTCGGCAACGCCTTCCTTCGCATGTCCCACGGCTTGCAGGAGCTCGTGCGGACCACCCGCGATTCCGCCGGGCAAGTCTCTGCCGGTTCCAATCAAGTCGCTGGCGCTGCCGATGAGTCCGCCAAGGTCAGCGTCCAGGCCTCCTCCGCGATTGAAGAAGTCACCAGCACCATGCACGAGATGAGCATCAACGTGCAAAACGTGGTCAAGAATACGCAGGTACAGGCCTCCAGCGTGGCGGAGACCTCCGCCTCCATAGACCAGATGGTTACCTCGATTCAGCGGGTGGCCGATACCGCCAAGGTCTTGCTCGACATCGCCAACCGCTCGCGCGAGGAAGTCGTCACCGGGATCCAGACCATGGAGAAGGCCACCGACGGCCTCAACCGTACCAATCAGGCCATTCAATCCTCTGCCGAGATCATTAACATTTTGGGCCACCGTGCCGATGACATCGGAAAAATCATTGAAGTCATCGATGACCTTGCCGAACAGACCAACCTGCTCGCGCTGAACGCCGCCATCGAAGCGGCCCGCGCGGGTGAGCACGGTCTGGGGTTTGCCGTTGTTGCCGATGAAGTCCGCAAACTCGCCGAAAAGTCCACCCAGTCCACGAAGGAAATCGCGGACCTCATTCAGAGCATTCAGCGCGAAGCCCGTCAGGCCGTTGAAAACATGGAGCGCAGCACGCGCATCGTCGAGGAAGGCCTCACCCTCGGCAACGACCTTGGTTCCGCTCTTCACAAAATCTCCAACGTCGTCACCGAAGTCTACAAGTTCTCCCAGGAGATCGGCGCCGCAACCAACGAACAGTCCGTCGGCTCTTCCCAAATTGCCAAGGCCACCAGCCGCCTCATCGAAATCACTCAGGAAATCAATTCCGCCGTCGAGGAACAGGCATCGGGCGCTCAGGCCGTCGTCCGCGCCATGGACAAGATGCGCGAACTCGTGCAGCAATCCGCTTCCAGTTCCACGGAACTCTCCGCCGCCGCTGAGCAGATGTTGAAACTCTCGCGCAACTTGCTCGACAGCATGGACCGCTTTGTTCTGGACCGTTCGAACCAAGCACGGCCGTCCCGCGCGGACCAGCCCGGCCGGCGCCGTGGCGCGCACCCCGACCGCGGCCAGGAACTCGAATACGCCGAACTGGCGCGTTCCTGAGGAACGGGACCCTTCCATGGAAAAGGATCTTCAAGTCGTCGGCTTCCGTATCGGCAATGAAACTTATGGCGTTCGCATCGGTGCCGTGCGCGAAATCGTCCGCGTTCCGGAGATTACCTCCGTCCCCAGCGCTCCCGATCTCATCGAGGGCGTGATCAATTTGCGCGGCAAAATCATTCCCGTCATGGATCTTCGCAAGCGTTTCGGCCAGACCCAGATTCAGCCCGACAAAAAGAACCGCATTCTTGTCGTCGAGCTTGAAAACAAATTGATCGGCCTCATCGTAAACGCCGCTTCGGAAGTTCTGAAGATTCCTCCCTCCGAGATCGAGGCTCCGGGCAGCGTTTTCGCCGAAGGCGAGTCCGCGTACGTGACTGGCGTCGGGAAGCTGAAAGGGCGGCTCATCATCCTGCTGGACATTTCCAAACTGCTGCACCGCCCGGAGTTCAAACGACTTGAGGAGGCCGCGGAACCCGTCGCCACCGCCAAGTAACGCTTCTTTCGGTTTGCTTTGGAAGCTGGCGCAACGGGCGGTTCGCGGCACGCACACATCATGGGAACGATCACCGCCCAGATCCAACTCACCGAAGCTGAGCTGAAGCTCCTCCAGACGCTTGTCTATCAGGAATGCGGGATGTTTTTCGATGAGCGCCGCTCGCACTTCTTGAAGGATCGCCTTCAGCGCCGCCTCAAGGCCTGCCAGCTCGACTCCTTCTACGCCTATTACCGCTTGCTTACCAGCCGCGATGGGCGCGCCGAATTGGCCCTTCTGCTTGAAAACTTGACCGTCAACGAAACGAGTTTCTTCCGCAATCGCCCCCAGCTCGAACTCTTGCAAAAAAACGTTCTCGAAGAGCTTCTTCGCCACAAGCAGGAACGCCGCGATTACACCCTGCGGATCTGGAGCGCCGGCTGCTCCTCCGGTCAAGAGCCCTACACGGTCGCCATTTTGATTTGCGACGCGCTCGCTTACTATTACCTGCGCAATCCGCTTCCCTTCGAGATGCCTTCGCCGAAGCCGCTCATCCCTCCGCCCTGGAAAGTCGAGATCGTCGCCTCCGACATCAGCTATGCCAGCCTCCGCGTCGGCCAGGAAGGCCTCTACACCGAGCAGCAGATGGAGCCCGTCGATTACACTTGCCGCCTTCGCTATTTCGAAAAGTCTGCTGGCAAGTATGCGGTCAAGCCATCCCTCAAAGAACTCGTGCAGTTCGACTTTCACAACCTCAAGACCGAGTTCTTGCCTCGCCGCAACGACATTATTCTCTGCCGCAACGTCATGATCTATTTTGACGAAGCCGAGCAGAAGCGCCTGATTGAAAAGTTCTGGCACTGTTTGAATCCCGCCGGGTTCCTCTTCGTCGGGCATGCGGAAAGCCTGTTTGGCTTGACGCAGAAGTTCCGCATGGTGCACGAGAACAACGGCACCGCGTACCAGCGCATCGAGGTCACCTCGTGAGTCGTCCTCCCGAAGACCGCAGCAGCGAATTGCGCGCTCTCTTCTTCGAGAGCGCGGGCGAACTTCTTCAATCGCTCAATGAAGCGGGGCTAGAACTCGAGGTGCGCCCCGCGGGCGAGGAAATCATCCGCCGCATTCGCCGCGCCGTCCATACTCTGAAAGGGGATTCCGCCGCCTGTGGATTTCACAAACTAAGTGAGCTCGCCCACGAACTCGAGGACGTGCTCACACTGCAGATTGCGCAGACTCGTGGCGCCGCTTTTGCTGAAGTCGTGCTCTTCGCCGCCGATGGTTTTGGGCTCATGCTGGGAGCTTATCAGCGGAAAGCGGAACCTCCCGCGGTCGACGCGCTCCGCGCAAAGATTCGAAAGTTGCTGCAGGAGCCCGCAGCTCCACTGCAGCCTGTGCCGCCGTCCTCGCCATTGCCCGCCCAATTCGCTTGGACGGAATACGAACAGCTTATGATTTCCGAAGCCGTCCACCGCGGCGAGACCGTTTACAACATCGCCCTGCG
>QHYF01000467.1 GCA_003224075.1 Acidobacteriota bacterium | reverse complement strand
GCAAGGGCTTGGAAGCTCTTCGCACTGGATCATGAACGGGCTCATTCAGCTTACATTCCCCTGGCTCGCAAAATCCTCTGGAGCGTACCCCTTCCTCTTTTTTGCCGCTATGATGCTGTTGCAATTCTTTGTCGTTTTGTTCTTCTACCCGGAAACCAAGGGAGTCACCCTGGAGCAGATGCAACACCGTCTGGGAATTGAGTGAGCGGTGATGGATTGGATTGAAGAACGCCAGCAACTGACGGATCGACTGAAACAATTGAATAACTTTGCGCTGCAAGCCGCCAACGACAAAAATTGGCCACAGGCTATCAGTCAAATTCAAGAAGCGATCTTTGCCAGCGGTGCCCCCAACTCGGTATTCTTCACAAGAACATAGGACTCATCTATGTCCGCAAGGGCGAACAACAGCTCCAGCTCGCATTGAAGCTCTTGCCCGGCGGTCCAGATGCAGTTGCGGCCGCGGAAATGCTACGCCGGCGGCTAACGTCGCAGTCCTCGACTCTCAATCAAATCCACAAGCCATCGCGACAGAGAGGGATTTACTTTCTCGGAGGAAGTTTTGTGCGGCAGCGGCCAGCGTAGTTCTGCCGGCAGTGGTGAAGCCGAAACTCCTTTCGCTGCACACCCCGGATGCACATTCCCTTGCGATCGACGTAGCCGCCATCGATCGCGCGCGTATTCTTCACGCCGCGAAGCAATACCTACGGGAGGCTCCCGTCACGATTACGTCTTTCCCTGCTGCACGTAGCGTCGGGGATAAGCACGACTATTTCTCCGAAGGCGACTATTGGTGGCCAGACCCCGCAAACCCAGCCGGTCCGTACATCCAGCGCGACGGCTTGACCAATCCGGACAACTTTACCGATCACCGCCGCGCGCTCATTCGGTTGAGTCTCCAGATGCCGGCACTGTCCGCAGCGTGGCTCGTCACCAAAGAAGAACTCTATGGCGCACACGCAGCAGAGCATCTCCGTGCCTGGTTCGTTGACGAAGCAACGCGGATGAATCCGAGTCTCGAATTTGCACAGGCGATTCACGGGCGGACGGCCGGGCGCGGAATTGGAATCATTGATACTGTGCATCTCGTCGAGGTGGCACGCGCCGCCGCAGCGCTAGAGGGTTCGCAATCCTTCGCGAACGACGTAGGCGATAAGGTGAGGCGCTGGTTCTCTGAGTATCTGAGATGGATGACCACTTCGTCGCACGGCATCGAAGAGCGAGAAGCAAAGAACAATCATGGAACCTGCTGGGTTCTGCAGGCGGCTGAGTTTGCGCGTTACACGGGAAACACAGAGCTTGTGAACTTCTGCAGAAAGCGGTTTACCTCTGTGCTGGTGCCGAATCAGATCGCGCCAAACGGAAGCTTTCCTCTCGAGCTGGCGCGCACGAAGCCCTACGCGTACTCCTTGTTCAATCTTGACGCAATGGCCACCGTGTGTCAGATCCTTTCCAGAGGACAAGACTCCCTTTGGGAATTTGAATTGCCGGATGGCCGCGGCATCCGAAAGGCAATGGAATACATGTTTCAGTACATTGCGGACAAGAAGACCTGGCCTCTGCCGGCCGATGTGCAATATTTCGATCAGTGGCCTGTGCGCCAGCCCAGCCTGCTCTTTGCGGGCCTCGCTTTTTCTCGGACGGATTACCTGAAGCTCTGGCGACGGCTCAATCCTGACCCAACAGTGGCCGAAGTCATCCGGAACTTCCCGATCCGGCAGCCTGTGCTTTGGCTGGCTCGATAGAGCAGCGCCCATGAGAGGCCGGGCGATTGTTCCGCCGCGTGTTAGCTTGCCTGTGCGTTTGGCGAGATTCCAGGGAAGCAATTCACCGTCGCGGGCGAATCTCACACTGCTGTTCTTTACCTGTCCCTCGTCTCTCCCTGCGTTGCCCCTGTGGACAGGCCGAGCTTCCATGAGCACAACTACCCTCTTTTGCTGCTTTCGTCCAGTTACGTACAGCAAATACGCTCGGTAGCCTTGTAAGGCGTTGGGGAATTCGTCCGGCTGCCCTCCCTTCTGGACGAGTGAGTATTAATGTGAAGACAAGTAGAACGCACTCGTCGAAGTGTGCGGGACGGGGTCCGCAATCGATCGCTGCGATCTTCCTCGCAGTGTGCAGCTTAGCGCTTGCCGGTTGCACTGGATTCGTGCAGGGGAGTTCAACAACCAACCCACCGCCAAGCACTCTCACGATTTCGAATCCGGGATCCAGCAATGGTACGGCGACCAGCGCGGCGATCAGCTGGCAAACAAACGTGCCTGCGAGCTCCCAGGTGGAATACGGGACGACCACTTCCTATGGTTCGAGCACGGCTCTGGATTCGACGATGCTCACAAGCCATCAGCAGAATCTGACGAGCCTGAAACCCGCCACGACCTACCATTTCCGCGTGCATTCCACCGATGCCAATAACAACACCGCCGTCAGCGGTGACTTAACCTTTTCGACGACGCCGGACACGACGGCGCCGACAGTTTCGATCAGCGCTCCGGCCAACGGCGCGGCGGTTTCAGGCACGGTGACGGTGACAGCCAATGCCACGGACAACGTGAGTGTGGCCAGCGTGCAGTTCCAGTTGGATGGTGCGAGCCTGGGGAGCCTGGTCACGACGGCGCCTTATTCAGCGTCGTGGGATACGACGAAATCGACGGGCGGGCCGCACACGCTGAGTGCGATTGCGAGGGACGCGGCCGGAAACAGCGCGACCAGCGCGAGCGTAACCGTAACGGTCAATAGCGCAACAGCGCCAGCGATCTCGACGCAACCGGGGAACCAGACGGTGACGGCGGGACAGACGGCCACGTTCACGGTGGTGGCGAGCGGGACGGCGCCGCTCGCTTACCAGTGGCAGAAGAACGGGGCGAGCATCACGGGAGCGACAGCGGCGAGCTACACGACCTCGGCAACCACGACTTCGGACAG
>QHYF01000156.1 GCA_003224075.1 Acidobacteriota bacterium | reverse complement strand
AGGCGCCCTCAGGACCTCTCCCGCCGAAGCCCGGCGTTACCGTGCAACAGCCTCCCAGGGACACTCAGCCAAAGGTCAAGGTGCAGGTCGCCCTGGTGAACACCCCGGTGACCGTCCGCGATGCTCGCGGCGAGATGGTCAACAACCTGGAGGCCCAGGATTTTCAGATCACCGATAACGGCGTGGCACAGCAGATCTCCCATTTCGATCTGGGCGGCGACCCCATCTCGGCGGTGATCCTGATCGAGACGAGTTCCCGGATCGCGCCCCTTTTCCCCGAAATGCGCAAGACTGGTATTCTCTTCACGCAAACCGTGATGGGGCCCAGTGGCGAAGCCGCCGTCGTGGGCTTCAACGATTCTATCGATAAGCTGCAGGATTTCACCACCAACAGCGACTTGATCGAGAACACCATCGCACATTTGGGACAGGGAACCTCCGGCTCGAAGCTCTACGACGCCATGGCCGCTGGCGTGGAAATGCTCTCGGGTCGTCCTCAGGCCGCAGCAGACAAGCCCGGGCGGCGCCGCGTCCTCATGATTCTCTCCGAGGCCGCGGATGCCGGCAGCGAAACAAAACTGGGCGAGGTGCTCCGACAAGCACAACTTTCCAACGTGACCATTTACAGTGTGGGACTCTCAACCACGCGCGCCGAATTGCAAGCCAAGCCGAAAGACACCCGGCCGCAGATCACTCCGCCGGGGACGTTCCCGCTTCCGCCGCAGCCCGGCGTTCCGCAAACGCCCACGAGCGAAACGAATCGCTACGGCAACATTGACTTGATGGCCCTGGCCGTCTGGGCCGTGCAGCACGTGCACGATCAGGTGAAAGACCACGCGCTCGAAGTCGCCGCCACCGCCACCGGCGGCGCCCACCTCTCCACGTTCAAAAACCGCTCCATCGAAAAAGCCATCGACGAAATCGGTGGCGAGTTGCACTCTCAATACACCCTCAGCTATACACCCACGGGTTCCGGCGCTCCCGGCTACCACGAAATCAAAGTCACGTTAGTGCAAGCCAGAAATCGGGATCTGAGAGTCCGCGCCCGCCCCGGTTATTATCTTGCGTCGCCGGAAAGCTAAGGTAGCATTCGCGCCGACCTAAGCAATCCGCTTCCAGAACGTGGCGTCGCGGGAAGCCAGTAGCGCGTCCTTGCGCGCGTTCCAGCGAAGGAAATGGGGCGTGTGTATGTGCTCGGCGTGCGCTTCGCGGCTGGCCCAAACTTCATGCAACCAGAATGCACCGGGCGCATCGGCAGCGCGGTACAGGTCATAACCAAGGCAGCCATCCTCTTTGCGCGTCGGTGCGACCAGCGCGCGCAACTCAGCTTCGAGAATTGTTTCCTGGCCTTCCCGCGCCCCCAGAATCACGATCAGCGTGACGGCATCTTTGGGCAACTTGCCGCCAGTGCTTGTGCGACCTGCGGGCCTTCTTCTTTGCTCTGCGCTTCGCCATGGTGGCCGGGATTGTATCCCAAATCGCTCGCCGCGCAAGTCATCCCGCCTCTCGTGTCGGTTTTGAACCGTTGCGCGCCCACCTCCGCGGACAGCCCCACCCTGCTAGTCCTGGCCGCCCCGGAGGCTTCAAATTGCCCTTGCCAAACCAGTTCCTCTCGCGTATTATATCTTCTGGGTTAACCTATTTTTGGAATGCGGCGGTTTACGCCAGTTCCTGCCGGGGCCCCTGCTGTGGTCGTTGTTTAGTTTTCGGCAACCGCTTCGGCCTAACCTTATTCCCTTCTATCATTTACGAAATGTTTCGCTCCCTGAAACGTTGCATGTTCATTCAAGTCTTTCATTTTCATGAGTTTACGCACTCTTTTGCCCCACGGCGGCGGACTAACTCCTGCGTTTCCTATGCGTTACGCACTCTTTCCATCGCCACGGGGGTGTAGGGGGTTAATCTCTTAAATACGAACTGCCGGCTGGCGCATGCGTAGCGTCGTGCCCCTGGAACCGGAGTCATTCCAACGGCAGAAACGCAATGTCCACCGGCGACGGCACCTCAATCACCTGCCCCGTGAGCGTCAGCGCGCCTGTGGCTGGATCGATCTTGAATACGACAATGTCGTTGGAGCGCTGATTCGCTGCCAAGAGATACTTGCCCGTCGGATCGATCGCAAAATTCCTTGGCGTCTTCCCTTGCGTTGCGATGTCCGCGACCGGCGTCAGTTTTCCTTTGACCGGATCAATCGCGAAAACCGCGATGCTGTCGCGCCCGCGGTTCGAGACGTAGAGAAACTTGCCGCTGGGGTGCACGGCGATCTCCGCCGTGTCGTTTTCTCCAGAAAAATCCTTCGGCAACGTGGACACCACCTGCAACTCGTGCAGCGTCCCGCCCTTGGCATCGTACGAATACACTGTAACCGTGGAATTCAGTTCGCTCGTGACATAAAAAAACTTCCCGCCTGGATGAAACGCGGCATGCCGCGGCCCGGCCCCGGGTTTCAATTTGACGCCAGCGTTCGGTTTGTTTGGCGTGAACGCGCCATCCGCAAGATGAAACTTGGAAATCAGAATTCGGTCGATCCCCAGATCGGCTGCCAGCAGGAACCGGTTGTCCGGCGAGGTTGCGATCCAGTGGGCATGCGGCCCTTCCTGGCGTTCCTTGTTGACGCCGGAACCGGCGTGCTGCGCAAATCCCGTATACTTTCCGAGTTGCCCGTCCTTTTGGACCGGGAAAACCGCCACCGTGCCGGAATCGTAGTTCGCCACCAGAATGTAGTTCCCTGTTTTGTCCAGAGAAATGTGGCAGGGCCCCGCTCCGCGTGAAGCCACCTGATTCAGCAGCTTGAGTTTGCCTGTTCTCCGGTCGATCAAGAACGCGCTCACCGCGCCGCTTTTTTCGCCGTTGAATTCGCCGATCTCATTCACGGCGTAGAGATACTTCCCGCTCGGATGCACCGCCAGGAACGACGGGTCGGCAGTCTCCGCGGCCACGCCTAGCGCTTTAAATTTCCCGGTTCCCGCGTCATAGCTGTACGCGTAAATTCCCTTGCTGTTTGTCTTCGTCGTGTACGTGCCGACATACACCAGATATCGCCGTGGCGCCGCCGGTTTCTCCTGCGCTCGCGCGGCAGCGAACAAACACACCAGCGAAACAAACACTAAGGGAAACGCAAGCAGGCGGCGTGTGATTTTCATGAGAGGGGGATTCTAACACTAAGCTGCTGGAGCGCGGATGTTTCACTGGATAGCGATAAAAATCTTCGGTTCCGCTCGCATGGCTATGAGTTTGGCATAGCTGACCTGGCCGGGCGACTTCTTCCGGTAAGGCAAGAGCACGTTCACAACATTGCCTTCGCGGTGTTCGAGAAAAACCTGGATGGCGTCGGACTTTGGTTCATCCGGGGAAGACGTAAAGCGAATGTCCACGCAAATGCCGACGGCCCTCAACCCGTCCTTTGCGGCCGTCGCGCGCAGTGTGCCTTCCAGGGATTGCAGCACTCTCGGAGCGCCGGACCGTTCTTTGCCCGTGTGGCCTGAGACATGAGAGATGGTCCGGTCCGCGAGCATGGCAACGCCAAACGGCAGGAAGGCTCCCTGTTTCTCCAGGCACTGCTTGGCGAAACGAATGAGCGTGTCGAGCAGCGGGTCGAAATCCTCGTGCTGATGACTCGGCAAGATTGCCCGCCTCCGCGCAGTTACTTCTTTTCTTCTTCGCTTTCTTCCTTCAACACGGCGGCGGCGGCGACGGAATCATCCGCGTCGAGCCGCAGCAGGCGAACGCCTTGCGTCGAGCGGCCCGCTTCGCGGATCTCGTTCGCGTGCACGCGGATCACTTTGCCGTTGTGCGTGATGATCATCACGTCGGATTCTTCCGTCACTTGCAGCGCCGCAACCACCGAACCGTTGCGGTCCGTGGTCTTCATGTTGACGACGCCCTTGCCCCCGCGCGAGGTGATGCGGTACTCGGCCAGCGGTGTGCGCTTGCCGTATCCTTTTTCGGACACGGTCAGCATCAGCGACGTCAGCGAATCCTTGATGTGCTCGTTTTCGAGCTCTTCAAGGTCCTGTGTGGTTTGATTGTGTTCCTTGGCGATGATCTCGAAGTCCGGCTGGACCGCGTCCATGCTGACCACGTAATCCTCTTTGTCGAGGTCCATGCCGTTCACGCCGCCGGCGTTGCGGCCCATCGGGCGCACTTCCGTTTCGCGAAATAGGATCGCCTGGCCCTCGTGGCTGGCCAGGAAGATCATCTTCTTGCCCTCGGTGAGCTTCGCGCCGATCAACTCATCCTTCTCCTCCAGGTTGATGGCGATGATTCCGCTGGGCCGCGGGTTCGAAAATTCTACAAGGGCGGACTTCTTCACGGTTCCGTTGCGCGTCGCGAAGAAGACGTACTTGCCTTCCTCCTCGAGGCTGCGTGCGGCGACAATGGCGCTGAGTTTTTCGTTTTCCTGAAATTTGACCAGGCTCGAAATCGCCTTGCCGCGCGTGGCCGCCGCGGCTTCTGGGATTTCGTACACTTTCAGCCAGTAAACGCGGCCCTTCGAAGTAAACAGCAGAATGTAGCTGTGCGCCGAGGCGATGAAGAGGTGCTCGACGAAGTCTTCTTCCTTCGTCCTCGCGCCGATGCGGCCTTTGCCGCCGCGCGATTGGTGGCGGTAGGTGTCCGCCGCCGTGCGCTTCACGTAACCTGCATGGCTGACGGTAATCAGCATCTCGGTATCGGCGATCAGGTCTTCGAGCTTGATTTCGTCCACTTTGTCGACGATCTGCGTGCGCCGGTCGTCACCGTAAGTCTTCTGCACTTCTCGCAGCTCGCCGATGATCACGGACTTCAGTTTCTTCTCGCTCGCCAGGATTTCTTCGAGTTCGGCGATGCGATCGCGGATGGACTTCAATTCCTTGAGAATTTCTTCGACCGAGAGCTGCGTGAGGCGGTGCAACTGCAGTTCGAGGATGGCGTCAACCTGGACCGGCGTCAGGCCGCCAGTGACCGTGCGCGCCGTTTCTCCCTCCACGCCGCCGAGCTTGTACTTTCTTCCGTCGAGCTTGACACCTTCCAGTTTCCTGGACTTCCCGTTTTCCGTGATCGTGACTTCCTGCTCGGAGAAGAATTTGAGCAGGTTTTCCTTGGCCTCCGCGCGGCTCGCGGATCCGCGGATGATGCGAATCACGTCGTCCAGGTGATCGAGGGCGATCTGGTAGCCAATCAAAATGTGTTCGCGCTCGCGCGCCTTGCGCAGCTCGTAGCGCGTGCGGCGCAGCACCACGTCGCGGCGGTGCTCGATGAACAGCCGGATGAATTCGACCAGCCCCATCTCTTTCGGCTGCCCGCCGGCGATGGCCAGCAAGATCATCCCGAACGATTCCTGCATCTGCGTGTGTTTGAAGAGATTGTTCAGGACGAGCTGCGATTCCTCTCCGCGCTTCAGTTCCACCACGACGCGCATGCCGTCGCGGTCGCTTTCGTCGCGCACGTCGGCGATGCCGTCGATCTTTTTTGTCTGCGCCAGTTCGGCGATGCGCTTGATGAGCGTGGCCTTGTTCACCTGATAGGGGATTTCCGTGATGACGATGTTCTCGCGGTCCTTGCCCATCTCCTCGATGGCAGCCTTCGCGCGCATCGTGAAACTGCCTCGTCCCGTCTTATATGCCTGCTCGATGCCTTCGCGGCCCGCGATGTAGCCTCCCGTCGGAAAGTCCGGCCCGGGCACGATTTTGAGGACTTCTTTCAGCGTGGTGTCCGGCTTCTCGATCATCAGCACAGTGGCATCAATGATCTCGCGCAGGTTGTGCGGGGGAATATTCGTCGCCATGCCTACCGCGATGCCGCTCGCGCCGTTCACCAGCAAGTTCGGCACACGCGTCGGAAGAACTGTCGGCTCTTTTTCCGTTTCGTCAAAGTTGGGAACGAAATCGACGGTTTCCTTCTCGATGTCCGCGAGGAGCTCTTCGGCGATTTTCGAGAGGCGCGCTTCCGTGTACCGCATCGCCGCGGGCATGTCGCCATCCACCGAGCCGAAGTTCCCCTGGCCGTCCACCAGCGGGTAGCGCATGTTGAATTCCTGCGCCATGCGCACCAGCGCGTCATAAACCGGCGTGTCGCCGTGCGGATGATACTTGCCGAGGACTTCGCCGACGATCTTCGCGCATTTGCGGTAGGGCTTCGTGGACGTTAGTCCCAGCTCGTACATGCCGAAAAGAATGCGCCGGTGCACGGGCTTCAAGCCGTCGCGCACGTCCGGCAGCGCGCGCCCGATGATCACGCTCATCGAGTAGTCGAGATACGACTTCCTCATCTCGGCTTCGATGTCCACCGGAATCATTACCGACGTATTCTGTTCGTCCGCCATTTGTCCTCGTGTGCTACGAATCCCTGTACCTCACCCCTTTAGGGGTGAGGCTTTTCTCTTCGGCAACAAAAACCCTCAGGCCTAAAGGCCTGAGCTACAGCTTCTTCGCCGCATGTTCCAGCGCATACGCCTTCACCGTGTCGAAGGCGTCCGCCGTATTCGTGAATCGCCGCGCAGCAAATGCCGCTTCGATCTCGTGCAAAAACGCGTCGCGCTCCGTTTGATTCGCAAACTCAATCGCCACGCCGCGTTCGTTATCCGGAGCGTCTGTCGGTGTCGCACGAAACTTACTCACGCTCAACCCGCGCAGCCCCGGCAATGTTGCCCACCCCAATTGGTACAGCATTTATCGCTCAGCGATTAGCAGATCACCGATCGTTCTTACCATTCCACGCCAGTTTTTACAGCGCAGTCACAACATAGGAATCTGCGCTCAGCCACAGAACCGCGAGAGCGCCAAACTTGGTAGCGAACAGGCCCAAGGCAGCAGAAACATCGTCCGCCAAATTCTGATCCAACTTCCGTAGGTTTTGGACCACCGTGAGTGTCCTTGACCCACTGTGCGCATACCTTCGAACACTGCGACATTAAACAGTCTCATGTGAACTAAATATCTAGATTCACGACCTCCAGCGCGTTGTCCTCGATGAACTTGCGCCGCGCTTCGACGTTTTCTCCCATGAGCGTCGTGAAAATATCTTCAGCCGCGACGGCATCCTCCAGCTTCACTCTGAGGAGCGTGCGGGTCTCCGCGTTCATGGTGGTTTCCCAGAGTTGTGACGGATTCATTTCGCCGAGGCCCTTGAACCGCGTGATGGTGAAATCCTTCTTCGCGTCTTCCATCACGTAGCTCAGCACGTCCTGCGCTTTTTCCTTGGTGGCTTTGTCGCCGTTGCGCGTGATGAGGAAGGGCGGCTTGTTGAATTCCTCGATCTGTTTCGCGAGCGCGCGCAGGCGCTTGTATTCGGCCGTGGACGCCAGCGCCCAGTTGATTTTCTGGTAGTTCGGCGCGCCGAACTGGATTTCGTACAGGCTGTGCTCTTCGTCGAAAGTGATTTTGCCTTCGAGCTTCAGTTTGACCTTTTCGATTTCTTTCAGCAGCTTTTCGAGGGATTTTTTCTCCTCGAACTCGGCCTTCTTGTCCAGGCCGCTCTCGGAGAGCAGTTCGGCGAGGCCCGCGTCGCGCAGGCGCCGCCCGAGCTTCGCCGCCACGGCCTCGTGCTCCTGCACATTCAGCAGGAACGAAGTCAGTCCCGCGCCTTGCAGCGTGACGCCTTCCTTGCCCTTCACCACGTGGTCTTCGGTGGCGCGCTTCATCAACTCGCGCGCGAAGTCGCGCTCGTCGCGGATGTATTTCTCGCTCTTCCCGCGCTTCACGCGGTAGAGCGGCGGCTGCGCGATGTAAATGTGATCAGAAAAAAGTCAGCAACAACGTGCGGATGTGCGAACCGTCGACGTCCGCATCGGTCATGAGAATGATCTTGTGATAGCGCAGTTTTCCCGCGTCGAAATCGTCCTTGCCGATGCCGGTGCCCAGCGCGGTGATGATGGCGCGAATTTCCTCGTGGCCCAGCATTTTGTCGTAGCGCGCTTTTTCGACGTTGAGGATTTTTCCCTTGAGCGGGAGGATCGCCTGATACTTGCGGTCGCGTCCCTGCTTCGCCGACCCGCCCGCCGATTCACCCTCGACCACGAACAGCTCGCACCGCGCCGGATCGCGCTCCTGGCAATCGGCAAGTTTTCCCGGCAGGCCGCTTGAATCCATCGCGGATTTGCGGCGCGTCAATTCGCGCGCCTTGCGGGCCGCTTCGCGCGCGCGCGCCGCTTCGATGCACTTGCCGATGATGCGCCGCGCGACGGTGGAGTGCTTGTCGAACCACTCGCCGAGTTTTTCGTTCACGAGTTGTTCGACGTCGCCCTTGATGTCGCTGTTCAGTTTGCCCTTGGTCTGCCCTTCAAATTGCGGCTGCGGCAGGCGCACGCTCACCACGGCGACCAGTCCTTCGCGGACGTCGTCACCGGTGATGGCGACTTCGTCCTTCTGTTCTCTGAGCATTCCCGCGGAAGAAGCGAAGTTGTTGATGGTGCGCGTAAGCGCGGAGCGAAAACCGGAGAGATGCGTGCCGCCATCGACGGTGTTGATGGTATTGGCAAACGCAAAAACGTTTTCACCGTAAGTATCGTTGTACTGGAGCGCGATTTCGATTTCGACGTTGCCGCGCTTGCCCTCCATGTAGATCGGCGAATCGTGCAGCGTGGATTTGCCGCGGTTCAGGTGCTTGACGAACTCAGTGATGCCTCCGGTGAATTTGAATTCCGCGGTTTTCTCAGTGCGCTCATCGGTGAGGGTGATTTTCAAGCCCTTGTTCAGGAAGGCCAGTTCGCGCAAGCGCTGCGCGAGCGTATCGAAGCTGTAGACGGTCTTATCAAAAATGCCGGGGTCTGGGTGAAAAGTGACTTTCGTGCCGGTCTTGCGTGTCTTGCCGGTCTGCTTCAGCTTGGAGGTCGGCTTGCCTTTCTCGTAGGTTTGTTCCCACACCTCGCCATCGCGCTGAATTTCCAGCTCCAGCCAGTCGGAAAGCGCGTTGACCACGGAAACGCCCACGCCGTGCAAGCCGCCGGAAACTTTGTAGGTCTCGCTGTCGAATTTTCCGCCCGCATGCAGCAGCGTCATAACCACTTCCGCCGCGGGACGCTTTTCCGTTTGGTGCATGTCCACGGGAATGCCGCGGCCGTTGTCCACCACAGTGACGGACTCGTCGGCGTGCACGGTGACGTTGATCTCATCGGCGTAGCCGGCCAGCGCTTCGTCGACGGAATTGTCCACCACTTCCCAGACGAGATGGTGCAAGCCCATCTCCCCCGTCGAGCCGATGTACATTGCGGGACGCAGGCGCACGGCTTCGAGTCCGCCGAGAACTTTGATGGATTTCGCATCGTACTTGTGGCCGCCCTGAGGCGCGCCGGATACGTTTTCTTTGTCACCCATGTCTTCTCCCCACGCAGCAACTTTTCTCGCGAACCTGCTGGCTGAACAGACCCCGGGCAAACCCGGAGTGCGCGTCCGCGCTCGAAACTCATTTTTTTGTGAAGCAAGGAAGGCGTGTTTGCGGAATTTTCCGTGCGTCGCCTTACCCTTTGGCTCCGGTCCCGCTGGGCGCATCCGGAACTCGTAGGGTTCCTGCTCCATCCCGTCTCGCGCAGCGAGACGTGGCGAAGACTCATGTTTCTCCAGGCGGGTGACTCACGGGCTCCTGGCGCTAAGCCGAAATCCGGGTTACCCGGGCCTGGCGGACGTGTCGATTTGGAGGATACTGAACCGCGAATCGACAACCCTAAAATTATACCTGATCCGGGCCATTTTCTCAAGGGTTACAGTGGTCCGGGCGCTAGAATAACTTCTTTATTTAATTTGACTTAGGCGGGGCGGCCAAATCAGGATCGGAAACGAAAAAAGGCGCTCCGAAAAAGGCCTTTTGATCGAGGTTTTTTCGTGATTTCTGCCGCTTCAGATGCGCATGGGCATGATGATGTAGCGGTAGCGGTAGGATTCATCGGCGAGCGGGCGCATCTGGCCGGCGGATTGTTCGTCCTTCAGCTCGATGCTTATCGGGCCATCCGCCGCGGCGGAAAGGAAATCAAGCATATAGCTGGAGTTGAAGCCGATGGCGATCGGATCGCCCTTGTATTCTTTTTCGATGTTTTCTTTTGCTTCGCCGTACTCTGGGCTCGAAGCGGAGATTTCGATGCCTTCGTTCGAGATGGCCAGCTTCACGGCGTGCGAGCGCTGATCGGCAAGCTGCGAGACGCGGCGCACCGCGTCGCCCAATTCGGCGCGCTCGAGGACCACGCTCTTGTTGTTGTCGCGCGGGAGCACTGCTTCATAGTTCGGAAATTGGCCGGTGAGAATGCGCGAAATGAGCAGGCGATGGCCCACCTGGAAAAAGAGGTGGCTTTCGTCCTTGGCAAAATCGAAGTGCGCGTCGGAACCGGCGATGCTGGAAAGTTTTTCGACCTCGTCCATGGCTTTCTTGGGAATAAGAAGTTTGACTTCGCCGTTGAGTCCTATGAGTTTGTGGTCGGTTTCTGCGAGCGCCAACCGGTGGCCGTCCGTCGCCACCATTGCTAGAGTGTCCGGCTTCAGGATGAGCAAGCCACCATTGAGGGTGTAGCGGGATTCTTCCATGGAGATGGCGAATTTCGTCTTGGCAATCAAGTTTTCGAGGATCGCGGCGGGGATTTTCACGAGGGAGTGAGGCATCGCGGGCAGCGCCGGGAAGTTTTCCTTGGCCATGCCTACGAGCTTGTATTTCTTTCTGTCGCTGACGATTTCTACCCAGTGATTTTCGAGTAGCTTGACCTTGATCTCGCCCTCCGGGAGCAGGCGCACGAGCTCCAGCAGCTTCTTGGCAGGGATCGTTCCCGCACCCTCTTTCTTGATCTTGGCCTCGCAGGATGTACGAATGCTCAATTCTAAGTGGCTTCCCTTAGCCTCAACGAGTAGGTTCGACAAAATCGGAATGGTGGTCTTACGTTCGACCACGCCCTGCGTCGTGCTGAGCTCATTCAACAGCGCCGACTTTGTGACGCTAAATTCCATCGCTTGATGTTCCTCGCGTGCCGTTCCAGGTGCGGTCATTGTCAAGTTTACCCTCAACCGGGGCGCGAATGCTCCCGTCGCTTTAATTCTACTGCTGCCGTACTGTACTCGCTTTTTGGCAAAGTATAAAGTCTGCGGCGCGTAGCGCAACTGTGGAAATAAGTGCGAATCGTAGCTCACTACCCCGCAAGGGTTCCGAAA
>QHYF01000155.1:9866-13114 GCA_003224075.1 Acidobacteriota bacterium | reverse complement strand
AAGTCGTCTGCCGCGGCCCCGCGCGCCCACTTTGGCCACGCGAGAGCCGCCGCGCCTGCGACCGCCCCAGCGGCGGCTCCCTGCAAGAACGTCCGCCGGTCGCTCGCCGGAGGCGCTTGTCCCGTGCTTGCAGCTTGTTCCGCGCCTTTCGCCGATTCGACGCCTTTGCCGTTCAACAAAGATTTCTCACCCATGTTTCCCTCCGAAAGTGTTTCCACAGTGCTGACAATTTTCTCTTGCGGTTTTCTGGTTCAGCGCGAGAGCGTACACCGTTCGTGGCCTCGCGGCAATTCGGAATACCTTCACGGCGTGCCAGGGGTCTTAGCTCCGGGCGCCAGATTCTCGAATACCTTTCCGCCTTTCATCACGAAGACGACGCGGCGCGCCGCCGTGACGTCCTGCAACGGATTGCCATCCATTGCGACAATGTCCGCCTCCATGCCCCGAGCGATGGCTCCGATTTTGTCCCGCAACCCCAAAGATTCGGCCGAGAGCGATGTGGCCGAAACGATTGCGGCCATGGGATCCTGGCCGCCATCCCGCACGCGCACGATAAATTCTTCGAAGTTTCGTCCGTGCGCGCCCGCCACCGCATCCGTCCCGTAAATGATTTTCAAATCCTTGTGTTTCAGCGCTCTTTTGAATGTTTCCAGCACGATGGCCTTGCCCTTTTCCATGAACGCAAAGCCCTGTTCGTTGTAATTCCCGATACCCAGGAATTTTTCCTTGTTTTCGAGATAATTCTGCAGCACCAGGCCGATGTTCGGGTCATAGTAAGTTCCGTGCTGCGCCATCAAGTCGAAAACTTCGTCGGTCACATATGCGCCGTGCTCGATGGCAGTGCAACCGGCAAGTGTTGCGGCCTTCGCTGATTCCGCGGAATGCGCGTGAACGATCGTTCGCAACCCCAGCGACCTGGCCTCTCCGCACGCTGCTTGGAGTTGATCGCCGGTCATGGTCTGCGCGCCGCCTTCGCGGATGCTTTTTGAAGCGAAGAGTTTGATGAAATCGGCTCCTTGTTGTTTTCTCTCGCGAACCAGCTCGCGCAGTTTCTCCGGTGAGCCGCTCGCCTCCGTGAGCGGCTCCAGCGAGGTTAGCATTCGCGGTCCCAGAATGATTCCGCGCGCGATGGCGTCCCGCAAATCCTTATCCTCGGGCGAGCCGGGGCTCTGAATGGTGGTGAAACCGGCGTTGAGCGTGAGAACGGCGTTGTCCACGGCGTGCAGCATGGCCTGCACGGGAGGTTCCTCCTTCCCCGCGAGGCGGCCGTTATGCAAATGCCAAAGAACGTGCGCGTGTGTGTCGATCCATCCCGGCGTGACCGTTAAACCTGTGAGGTCGTAGGTGATCGCTCCCTGTGGTGCGGCGCCGCCAATGCGGACAATCTTCGTTCCTTCGACGACGATGATGGTGTCGCGGAGGAGCTGGCCTTTTCCGTCGAGAACCGTCGCGGCCTTCAACACGATGAACCGCTCTTGTCCCATCGCGAGGCGCATTGAGAGAGATGTTGCAAATGTGGCTGCGAGGAGAACGACGGAGATTACAAATCGCGAGGTTCTCGGCATGGAAATTCTCCTCGAGTTGCTGGATGAAAAACCGCACTCGCGCGCCGCATCATATCGCCGGCCGTCCTTCCTCGCAACGGAGGCTGACGCGCGCACCGATCTGGTCTCCATGAGGCCGCCGCGGAACGCTGCGAGAAGGAAACTAATCCTTTGTGTATTGGATTTGGCTGGCTTAGACTTCCGCCGAATTCCTGCCGGGGAGGGGATCATGCCAACGACGAGAAGAACTTTTCTGGGAGCAGCCGGAGCCACGGCTGCTATGGGCCTTGCCGCTCGCGTAAGAATTCCAGAAGCGCCAGCCGCGCAGCCAGGCGCAGCAAATGTTCCTGCCGCCTCGGATGAAAAGGTTTTGTTTTGGGTGGCGGCCTCGACGCCCTGCGACAAGAGCTTGAAATTCGATGAGGAATTGTACAAAGACCTGCTCGCTTGTTTGAAAGCAAACGGGGCCGATGGCGTGGTGGTACTGGGCACTACGGGCGAATATCCGTCCTTTTCTGTCGCCGAGCGGAAGAAAGTTGCGGAGACCGCGTTTAAGCATAGAAACGGGCTGAATCTTATCATCTGCTCCGGCACTTCGAATTTTCCGGAGACCATCGAATTGTCGCAGCACGCCGAAGCCAACGGCGCGGATGGCCTGCTGATCGTTCCGCCGTTTTATTACAAGCATCCGCGGCTGGACGGGCTGACGAAGTATTACTCGCTGATTTTCGAGCAAGTGAAAATTCCCATCAATCTCTACCACATTCCTTTCGCCAGCGGCGTGCCGGTCAGCCTCGAGCTGCTGCACAGCCTCGAAAAATATCCGAACCTTGCGGGGATCAAGGATTCCGTCAGCGACCCTGTTGTGTATCAGCAGTTCGTTTCGGAATTTCCCAAGCTGAACATGCGCACGGGCACGACGGAGAATCTCAAGTACGCGCTCGACCACGGTATGGGCGCCATCCTCGCCGAAGGCAACAATTTTACAAAGCAGATCGCAGCGGTATTTGCGGCGAAACGCGCGGGCAAGGATATCGGCGAACCCATCGCCAAGCTGGAAGCGGCCATGAAACTGCTCCGCGCGGGCGGTGTCGATGAATATGGTCCGATGAAGTACGCTCTCAGCCTGCAAATGGGGACTCGCCAGTTTTACCAGCGCCCGCCGAACTCCGACGTGACCGAAGAGCAAAAAACAAAAATCAAGCAGGCGCTGGAACAAATCGGGCGGATGGGATGAGCGAAACGCCAGGAGCGGGAAATTCAGTGGAGGGTCGGATATGGGTCACAGGAAATTTAGCAGGTTGAACGCTCTTTTCTCATGCGTCGTCGCTGTGCTCGTTTTGATGCCGCTCCGTGCATCCGCGCAATACCACCCCAAAGACACGGAGTGGCCGTCTTACGCCGCCGATCTCGCGGGCACGCGCTACCGGCCACTCGACCAGATCAACGCCTCAAACTTCAACGACCTCGAAATCGCGTGGCACATCAAGACCGACAATTTCGGCGACCGCCCGGAATACAAACTCGAAGGGACGCCGCTGATGGTGAACGACGTTCTCTACGCGACGGCCGGGTCGCGGCGTGCGGTCATCGCAGTGGATCCCGCCACCGGCGAATTGCTGTGGATCCACGGCGAGCATGAGGGAAAACGCGGCGGCGCCGCTCCACGCCAGCTCTCAGGGCGAGGACTGGCGTACTGGTCCG
>QHYF01000155.1:0-9844 GCA_003224075.1 Acidobacteriota bacterium | reverse complement strand
CCGGGCTATCGCCTCATCTGCCTGGACGCCAAGAACGGCGTTCGCATTCCTTCCTTCGGCAACGGCGGCGAATTGGATCTCAAGCTGGATGACGATCAGGAGATTTTCCCTGATTTGACGACCGGCGAAATCGGCATCCAGTCCGCTCCCGTCGTGGCCAAGGACACGGTGATTATTGGCGCGGCCTTTCGCGAAGGCATGACTCCGAAGAGCATGCGCAACAACAAAGGTTACGTTCGCGGATTCGACGCTCGCACCGGCAGGCGCCTTTGGATTTTCCATACCATCCCGAAGAAGGGCGAGCTTGGCCATGACACTTGGGAGAAGGGTTCGGCCGAATACACCGGCAACACCGGCGTATGGACGCAAATCACCGTTGATGAGCAACTCGGTTTGGTCTATCTTCCCGTCGAATCACCGACCAGCGATTTCTACGGCGGACACCGGCCGGGAAACAATCTCTTTGGTGAAAGCCTCGTCTGCGTCGATCTGAAAACCGGCGAACGCAAGTGGCACTTCCAACTGGTGCACCACCCGTTGTGGGACATGGACATCTCCTCCGCGCCCATTCTTGCAGACATCACAGTGGATGGTAAGCCAGTGAAGGCCGTGGCGCAGCCCAGCAAGCAAGGCTTCCTCTACGTTTTCGATCGCGTGACCGGAAAACCCATTTGGCCCATCCCAGAGCGGCCCGTCGAAGTCGGCAACGTGCCCAGCGAGTGGTATTCCCCGACGCAGCCGTTTCCCGCGAAGCCGTCGGCTTACAGCCGGAATGGGGTCTCCATCGACGATTTGATCGATTTCACGCCCGCGCTTCGCGAGCGTGCGAAGGCCATTGCCTCGAAATACCACCTAGGCCCCGTCTATACGCCACCCGTTGTGAGCAGGAGCGACGGCCCGCTCGGCACGCTCACGCTCGGGACCGCTTCCGGCGGCACGAACTGGCCGGGCGGGTCGTACGATCCGGAGATGCACATCGTCTACGCCTATGCATGCAACGCTTGTCTCGAACCGATCGGGCTCGTTCCGGCGCCAAAGGAAATCTCCGATATCAACTACATCGCCGGGACCGCGGGAAAAGAAGTGGAGATTATGAGAGGCCCGGGCGAAAACGCGGGCGCCGATTCTCCGAAGCCTCCGAAAAAAAGGACTGGCAGCGGTTATGTTTCGATGAACATCGACGGCTTGCCGTTGGTCAAGCCCCCTTATGGAACCATCTCCGCCATCAATCTCGATAAAGGGGAAATCGTCTGGCAGATCGCTCATGGAGAGACACCCGACGTGGTGCGCAATCACGAGGCGCTCAAAGGTCTGAACATCCCGCGCACCGGTCAGCAGACGTACAACGTCGGCACGCTGGTGACCAAGACGCTGGTCATCGCCGGCGAAGGCCAAATCACTACGACTGCGGATCATCCGCGCGGCGCGATGCTCCGTGCCTACGACAAGGCCACCGGCAAAGAAGTCGGTGCGGTTTACATGCCGGCGCAGCAAAGCGGTTCGCCGATGACCTACATGGTGAACGGCAAGCAGTACATCGTCGTTGCCGTGAGTGGAGGGCCTTATTCCGGCGAATACATCGCCTACACGCTGCCATCACCGGGGGAATGAGCGGACGGAATGCGCCGATAAATGGGGCGCGAAGGCAAAGACAACGTGCAACTAAGAAATCGAGCGGCAGCGCTCACGCTGGCGGTTTGCGCCGCGGCACTCAGCGTTCTTGGTGTGCAAGCGCCACCGTCGTCGGAATCCCGTTCCGTCTGGGACGGCGTTTACACCGAAGAGCAGGCCAAGCGGGGCGAACCGCTTTATCGCAAGGAGTGCGCTTCATGCCACGGCGACGTGCTTAGCGGCGGTGAATCCGCGCCAGCGCTCACGGGCGGCGCGTTCCTTTCGAATTGGAATGGGCTCACGCTGGGAGACTTGTTTGATCGAATCCGCAAGACCATGCCGTTAAGCGCTCCCGGCCGTCTCACTCGTCAGCAGGACGCCGACATTCTGGCCTTCATGCTCAGCGTCAATAAATTTCCCGCTGGCAAGACGGAGCTGTATCGGCAGTCGGAGATGCTCAAAGAGATTCGATTCGAAGCGGCGAAACCCGCTCCCAGGAAATAGCCCGGACCGGACGCCACACCTCCAGTCTCTCAAGGTCGAGGACTCTGCAATGTTAAATTCCATCTCAGGGAAAAAGTCTCAGGGGTCGGAGGCGTCCGCGCCGGACTTGCCCAAGTCGGCACGCCCAAGTTCCGTGCGAATGGCCACGAGCGCTTCTTTGGGCGGGCCAATGTAACGGTAGTTCGAATAAAACGCGCGTTCGTGGATGGAAAAGCCCGAAAAGAATTTGCGGCCGTCGAAATCGTATTGCGAAAAGCTGGCCAGCCACAATCCGGGCCGGACTTCGTACCGCTCCTGCATGAAGTGGCTGCCCTTGTAGATTTTTCCCAGGAAGAGGCCGACGGATATGTCTTCCGTGACGTCTCCTTCGATGCGCGCGAGCTCGCTGGAGGCCTCGTCGATCCACACGAAACCATGCACTTTGGGGAAGATCGAGGTGAAGCGGGAAGAGGGTTTGAAAGCCGGGTTGGGCTCCAGCCTGTATTTCGCAAGCACCCGGTCCCCGCGGGCCTCGTTAGCGACAAATGTGAAGAGGAAGGCGTTCCGCGTTGCGTCGATCAGATCGTTGCGTTCTTTCTTCTTCTTGGCGAATTTCTCAAGGGCGTCGCGTTGCGACCGGCTGTTATTGACAATCAGCGATAGCGCCCGCTCCAGTTTCTCGAGATCGGCGCGATATGCGGCAGCATCCGTGGGCTGGCCATCGGGACCCACGGGGATCCGGTCCATGCCCGTGCCGGAGGGGATGACGCGCGAGATTTTTACCGAAGCGGGAGCCGCATCGTTGGGATGCTTCCGGAATTCGACTCGTTCGATGCGCTCGTAGACATCCAGCGCAGCTTCGTCTCTCTTCTGATTGGCGACCACGCGATCGAAGAGGGTCGGTTTCGCCGGGCCCGTCGCCGGCGGGGAATCCGGTGCCACCGATTGCGCCGCGGTGTCAGCAGCGAGAGTGAAAGACAGCACCACGATGGAAACAAAGATACCTGCGCGCATGGTTCGAATGAGCGAGAAACCCGCCCGTGTGCACTCTGATTTGATTCGCCCGGCCACACAATTGTTGTACCTCGCCAGTGGCTCGGAATGTCGCGGCGGATGCGAATATATAACTGGTCTGTCGCGCAGCCCGTCGCAGGCAGCTACTGCTTCGGCTTATCGGCGGGTTTTTGCTGCTGCTGCGCCTCTTCGGTCCACGGCGGCACAATTCCGTTCGTGCGCGCGTAGGCGATGGATTGTCCCAGATGCTCGCCAAAGTGTCCGGTGATCACGATGAACGAGCCGCGCAAGGTGGTCTGACGGCCGAACATTTTTTGCGGCTTGTCCGCCTCCGCGTCGTGGAGCGCGATGATAGCCCCGCGGAAATGTGCGAAGGAATCCTTGAGGGCTTGAATGAGTTTCGGCTTGTCGCCGGAAAGAGCCATGATGGATTTGAAATCGAGGCTGGCAGGCGGCGCCGTCCCGAGGGCCCGGGCGGCTCCGTAGTTGGCGCCCACGATGTGCGCGTAGACTTCCCCGACGGAGCGAACCCCCTCACCGGGGCGCCACGAGTACTTTTCAGCAGGCATGGCTTCGGCCAGGCGGGTATATCTTTGTTCGTAATAGGCAATCTCTTCGAGGAACTCTGCACGTGGCCCCGAGGCGGGGGCGACGGAAGCTGCGGTGGTGGCCTTATCGGCCGGCTTGTCCTGGGCCCAAGCCGGAGTACCGAAACTCAGGGCGATCAGCGTAAATCCAAGAAAATAAAGAGAGATACGGCGCATAGCGTCCTCCTTTGAGAATTGATATCTTCTTTTCAATTGGAGTAGGTTTTTGCCCGAATCATTCTCAAAGACGGTAAACTAACCGACGGCCCCCGCGCAAGGCTACCGCAAGACTGGTTGATAGCAAAGCAGTCTTCCACACGTCTAAGTAACAGGAACGAAGCGCCGGGGTATTTCGTCATAACTACAGAAGGTCGGAGGTCTGCTTGGGTGTAACTCCCATCGACGGGCTTGGTGCCATGCCCGGCGTAGCGCCGCGGGCACTGGGAATCGTCGGGAAGCTTGCCCGATTCCGGAGCGCCGCGGTCACCATGGGTGAGACGCTGCTTCTGGCGCTCGATTCGCTCCGGGCGCATAAGCTGCGCAGCTTCCTGACCCTGCTCGGCGTCATTCTGGCGGTGACGACGCTGGTGTCGGTCATGAGTGTGGTTGCGGGGCTCAATTTTTACGTGGCCGACCGCATTGCGAATCTTGGGGCCAATGTGTTCGTGGTGGACCGCTTCGGGATCATCACCAGTCAGGACCAGTGGGTGAAGGCTCAGAAGCGGCCGCTGCTGACCATGGATGAGTTCAACCGCCTGCGCGACCGCATGCGCACTGCAAACGCCATCGCCGCCATCGAAGGCAAGGCCATGGACGTGCGCAGCGGCAACGTGCTTCTCGAGAATACCGAAATCGAGGGTGTGACCGCCAATTACCCCGAAGTGCGCAACATGAATCTTGCCTCCGGAAGACTCATCACCGAAGCGGACGAGATGCACCGCTCGCCGGTTTGTTACATCGGAGCCGACGTGGCCAATAAGTTTTTCTTCAACGTCGACCCCATCGGCAAGATGATCCGGGTTGGCGCGCATAGTTATCAGGTCATTGGCGTGGCGGCGGCCATCGGCAGCGCCTTTGGCCAGTCCCAGGACAATTACATGCTGATTCCCCTGGGGACCTACTACAAGGAATGGCACACCCAGAGGGACTCGCTGACGCTTTTCGTGCAAGCGCAGAGCGCGGAAATGATGGCCACCTCCGAAGATGAGGCTCGCATGCTGTTACGGGCGCTCCGCCATCTGCCATGGGAGGCCGCCGACAATTTTGGAATTCTTGGCTCGGATTCGATTATGAGCTTGTGGAAAGAGATCACTGGGAATCTGGAAGCGGTGGTGGTCGGACTGACATCGGTGTTCCTGGTGGTCGGCGGCATTGTGATCATGAACATCATGCTGGCCAGTGTGACCGAGCGGACCAGAGAGATTGGATTGCGCAGGTCGCTGGGCGCCAGGAAAAGCCACATCGTTCTGCAATTCATGACTGAGTCGGCGGTGCTCGCCGCGGTCGGAGGAATCATCGGCTTGGGGCTCGCTTACGCGGCCGTTGCGGTCGTGCGAGCGCTCACGCCAATCCCCGTGCGGACTCCGCTGAGCGCGGTCCTCATTGCGCTGGCTCTCTCAACTGGAGTGGGCCTGTTCTTTGGCATTTACCCGGCTACGCGCGCGGCGAAGCTGGATCCCATCGAAGCGCTGCGGTCAGAAGGCTGAGGAAGGGCAATGGCGCAACAATACGGCGAAAACCTGAAGCAGGCCATGGACACGCTGCGTGCCCACAAGATGCGCAGCGCTTTGACGGTGTTCGGCGTCGTGCTGGGCGTCAGCGTGATCATGCTCGTGGCGGCGCTGATCACCGGCTTCGATGCGCAAATCCAGGAGAACATCAAGCAGTTCGGCGCGGACACGGCGTTCATCTCGCGCTGGGATCAGGGTCCGCACGGCGACCGGCGGCCCAAGGAAGAACGAGAGCGCAAGCCGCTTACGCTCGAGGACGCGGAAGCGATCAAAGAGGGATGCCCCGCGGTGAAAAACGTCACCGCGTTCCTTATCTGGTGGGAACAGCCTCACACCGTGCGGACGAAAGCCGGCAGCGTGAGCGCCATCGACTTTCGCGGCGTGCAAGCGAATTTCGGCCAGGTGTACGCGAACGCCGCCACCTTGGCCGGACGCTTCATCAGCGAAGGAGATGATCTGCACCGCGAGAAAGTGGTGATGCTTGGGGAAAATGTGGCCCCGGTGCTGTTTCCCGAAGGTAACCCGGTCGGGAAAGACGTGATGATTGATGGCTCGGACTTTCAGGTGATTGGCGTGGTCGAAAAGCCCAAGGGCGGCTTCGGGCTGGGCGATGAAGACCGCCGCGTGCTGATTCCCTATAACACATTCCGCAAAATCTATCCCGGCGCGTACGAGAATATGTTCCGCATGCAGGCGTATCCGAACAAACTGGACCAGGCCGTGGATCAGGCAACCGAGGCGCTGCGCCGGAGACGTAATGTTCCTTATAACGCAAAAAACAGTTTCTCCATTGAAACTCCGCAGCAACAGGTCGAAGAGTTCCACAACATTGTGGGCATGGTCGCCCTCGCCACCGTGGTGCTCAGCTCCATCGGACTGCTCATCGGCGGCGTCGGCGTGATGAACATCATGTTGGTAAGCGTCACGGAGCGCACGCGCGAAATCGGCATCCGCAAAGCGATTGGCGCAAAGAGCAGGGATATCATCTGGCAGTTTTTGCTGGAAGCGATGACCCTGACGGGCGCTGGCGGAGTGATCGCTCTGATTCTGGTCAACGGTCTGGTGCTGCTGATCCGCGTCGGATTGAAGTGGCCCGGAAGCGTGCCGGTTTGGGCGGCATTCACGGGGATCGTTGTCAGCGTCAGCATCGGTTTGATTTTTGGTGTGTGGCCGGCGATGAAAGCAGCCAAGCTGGATCCCGTCGAAGCGCTGCGCTACGAATAGCGCCATCGATTCTTTTCTTCCCTAATCTCCAGCCAATTGAATCGAAGCTACTTCAGGAATGCAGCGGTTTTTACAGTCGTTGACGCGTGTCCCGCGGCTGGCGCCAGCGCGCCCGGCCAGACGACATCGAGGGCGAGCTCGCGCCGCCGCAGCAGCTTGGCATGACGATTGACACGAACGGCCAGAGTGTTGTCTGCGTCCGCGCGGATTTCCGCCAGGCCTTCCTTTTCCAGTTGCAGGCTGCGGTCCGGTTTATAAAGCGCCACGCGGAACTGATGTGATCCGGCGGGAAGAGCGTGTTCAAAGTGGATTGGTTGCCCCGGCTTATCGGTGACCAAATTTGTGGTGAAAAGCAATTGGTGATCCGCGAAGATCGCCAGCGTACCTTCGGTGACCGCGGAGGTAATTTCGATGTGAAGGCCGGGAGTTAGAGCCGCTTGTGCCGCCGGTTCATTGAGTACCGGCAACGGCGGAACGGCCACGAGAGACCGCATTGAAGGTGAGTTTTGCGAATCACCGCGTTCCTTGCCACGACTTGCGGCAAGCCTCGCCGTGCGATTGACCCGTGGCGCAAGAGTTTTTTGCTTGGACGGTGGCGCAGGTGCGTCGGAGGTGTCGGGCTGCGCAGCCGCCACAGATTGCGGCGTGTGACCATACGCTTCATACGGCACGCCCGGAAGAAAATGCGGATGCGCGGGAGCAGGAGAAAGGGCGTACCGGACGCTGAGGGAGCGCGGAAGCTGAATTGAGGCAGCCAGGAGCAAACAAGCGGATGCAGCGAGCCACACGTCATACTTCCGAACCGGCTTCGACCACCAGGAACGCTCTCTGATTTGAGGAGCGCCAGGTTGCGGCTGAGATCGCGCCAAGGGATAGAGGGCTGCCGCCAGGTCGTCGCACGAAGAGAAGCGGTCTTCGGGATTCTTGGCCAGGCACCGGGCAACGACGCGGTCGAGCGCGGGAGTCACCGCCCTATTGCGCTGCGAAGGCGGCATGGGAGCGGCGTTCAGAATCTGGGCGCAGACCGCGCCGACAGAGCTTCCGTCAAAAGGACGCGCGCCCGTCAGCATCTGATAAAGAACAATGCCGAGAGCAAATTGATCGGAACGTGAATCCTGGGGCCGGCCCTCAATTTGTTCGGGCGCGAGGTAGGCGGGCGTCCCCATCAAGCGGCCGGAGCCGGAGACCTGACTGGCAAAGCGTGCAATGCCGAAGTCGCCAAGCTTTACCTTGTTTTCCGGCGTGACGAGGATGTTTCCTGGTTTGACGTCGCCGTGAAGGATTCCAGCGCGATGGGCAATCGCGAGCGCGCCGGCCAGATCGGCGGCCCAGGCGCAGGCACGCTGCGGCGGCAACCGGGAGGGATCGAGGTGATGCTCGAGCGTCTTGCCGGCGATGTACTCCATCACAAGGAATGGAGTGCCCTGCTCGTCGATTCCGACGTCGTAAAGCTGGACGATGGCGGGATTGGAAAGTTGTCCGATGATTTGCGCTTCGCGCAGGAACTGCTGCTCCTGGCCTTCCCCGAAACCGTTGATGAACGTCTTGAGGGCCACGGTGCGGCCGATGACGTTGTCACGGGCTTTTTCCACGCGGCTCGTGGCGCCGGAACCGAGAGGCTCGAGGGCTTCGTAACGGCCTTTTTGCAGTGTGATCATTACGCAGAGCGCGGCAGACGCGCCGCGCGGTCGCGCTGGCCATTACCATTAGTTGGTCGCGGCACGGGAGATGGAATCGTCTTCCAGCGCGCGAGCGGATAGAGCTCGTTCGCAAGAGCTTCGGCCGTGGCATAACGTGCGGCAGGATCCTTTGCGAGGCAACGCGCAATGAGTTCGTCAAAACCGGCGGGCACGGATGTATTCGCGTGGGACGGCGGGAGCGGCGTCGAAGAGAGAACCCGGCTGCAAACGCCCTGAAGAGAATCGGCGTCGAAAGGCCGGCGGCCCGTCACCATCTCGTAGAGCACAACAGCCAGGGAGAAAAGATCGGAACGCGCGTCCTGTGGTTTGCCCAGGATTTGCTCGGGACACCAGTATGCGGGAGTCCCGGCGAGCGGAGTGGCCACGGAATCGCGGCTCGCGAGTCGCGCCATGCCGAAGTCCATCAGCTTCACGCGGCCGTCAGCGGTGATGAGCATGTTCGCCGGCTTAACGTCGCCGTGAATCACTCCTTTACGATGTGCCGCGCCGAGCGCCGAGGCGACTTCCGCGGCCCAGGCACAAGCCTTCGGGAATGGCACGGTACCCTTGTCCAGGATTCGGTCGAGTGTTTGACCTTCGAGAAACTCCATGACCAGGTAAGGCGTTTGCGTGGATTCATCGATGCCCATGTCGTGCAGCGTGATGATCGAAGCGTGCGAGAGCTGGCCCACGACGCGCGCCTCTTGAATAAAGCGCTGCCGGGCCTCGCCACGCGCTAATTCCGCAGGGAAAAGCTTGATGGCCACGGGGCGTCCGATCATGGGATCGTGGGCGCGCGCCACGCGGCCATGGGCACCAGTTCCGATAATCTCTAGAATTTCGTAGCGTCCGACTTGCACGGTGGTCTCCCCCTCAGATGGAGCGTTCCGTTTGCAGGTCCAGAATAAGAAAAACGACTGGGCGATCAAATGAAGCGACCGTCCTGTTTTGGAGGGTACGGAGGTACTATGAAAAAATCACCTGGGTCAGTCTCTAAGTGATTCACTCTGAAGCGGTTAACTGGAATTTATGCGCGGGGAAGAAGGGAGGGCCAGGTCGGCCAAGACAATGCAACCGCAGTGCCGCCAGCCGCGGAGGCGCCAGACCACGGAGGCGGTTCCGATCTCCGATGGGACCAGCAACTGAGTTTGAATCAAGGGTGTGAAGTGAGCGCGTGGAGCGAGGCCAGAGCCGGCGCGGAGTTCAGGCGCGCGGGAAAATCGCGGATGAACGATTTCATCGCCGGGTGCCAGAAACCGTTGAATCCGAAGAAATACATCTCCTTCAAGGCTTGTTCGGCAGGCCATTTTTCGAAAGCCATGCGATAGGTGGCAACAAATACGCCGGTGCGGTCGTCGCCGAAGCGGCAATGCACGAAAACTTTTTGCTTTGGGCCGCTGAGGAAAAGAGAGAGAAATTGGGCCACCTGTTCGTTCGTTGGCGGAGACCAGCCACTGACGGGGATGTGCACGAAGCTCATGCCCAGCGATTCGGCCTGCTTGCGTTCCCATGCGAC
>QHYF01000154.1 GCA_003224075.1 Acidobacteriota bacterium | reverse complement strand
AACCGGCGAACATTTTCGTTACCGATGACGGCAAATTGAAACTTCTGGATTTTGGCCTCGCAAAACTTCTGCCCGAGCGCAAAGGCGTGGGCCGGGCTGCGCAGCGGGCTTCAACTTTCGGCGCGACCACTCAGGACACTCATCTCACCAGCGATGGCGTGGCCTTGGGTACCGTCGCTTACATGTCCCCCGAACAAGTTCGCGGCGAAGAGCTCGATGAACGGACGGATCTTTTTTCCCTTGGGCTGGTCTTTTATGAAATGTCCACGGGCCTGCGGGCGTTTACCGGGAATACTTCCGGCTTGATCTTCGATGCCATCTTGAACCGTGCGCCCACTCCGCCGGCACGTCTGAACCCCACGATACCCATCCAACTGGAACAGATTATCTCCAAGGCGCTGGAGAAAGATCGGGAGCTGCGATATCGGACCGCTTCCGACATGCGGGCGGACCTGCAGCGACTGAAGCGCGACACGGATTCCGCCCGCGCGATGCCCTACTCATCCGGTCAAGCGACCCGCCAAAAGCTGCGGCGAAATTGGCCTCATTTCGTCTGGGCGGGCGTTCTTGGGGTTCTATTGCTCTTTTTCGGGTTGAATGTGGGCGGTTTGCGCGACCGCCTGTTTGACGGAGCAGGCCAGGCCCACATCGACTCGATCGCCGTCTTGCCTTTCGCCAATTTGAGCAACGATCCAAAAACGGAGTATCTCAGCGACGGGATTACCGAGAGTTTGATCAACAGCCTCTCACAGCTGCCCAACCTCGCCGTGATGTCGCGCAATACGGTTTTTCGTTACAAGGGCCAGTCAACAGACCCGCAGCAAGTGGGCCGGGACCTGCACGTCCGCGCCATCCTCACGGGAAGGCTCATCCAAACGGGTGACGAGCTGCTCATCAGCGTGAATCTCGAGGACGTGAAAAACAGCCGGCAAATCTGGGGTGAGCAATACAACCGCAAAATTTCCAATCTGGTGTCCGTCCAGCAGGAGATTGCGGGAGACATTTACGGCCGGCTGCGTCCCCGCCTTGCCGGGGAAGAAATGAAGCTGCTCTCCAAGCGGCCCACCGAAAACGTCGAAGCCTATCAACTTTATCTGCAGGGTCTTTTCTACTGGAACAAGTGGACACAAGCCGATTTCAAGAAGGCCGCGGACTACTTTACGCAGGCGGCGCAGAAAGATCCGCGTTATGCGTTGTCCTATGCGGGGCTTGCCGACACCTACAGCCTTCTGGGAGACGCCGGATATCTCCCTCCGTCGGAAGCATGGCCAAAAGCAAAGGCGGCTGCGATGCAGGCGCTGCAAATTGATGACACGCTTGCCGAAGCGCACACCTCCCTGGGTCTCGTGAAAGAGCACTTTGAATGGGACTGGGCCGGCGCAGAACAGGAGTTCAAGAGGGCCATCGAGCTCAACCCAAATTCCGCGACAGCACATCACTGGTACGGCGACTATCTGGCGAACATGGGCCGGTCGGAGGAAGGACTGCGCGAGACAAAAAGGGCCCGCGAATTGGATCCTCTCTCTCTGATCATTAATACGACCCTGGGTTGGCAGCTATACCTGGCCCGCCTGGACGATCAAGCCGTCGAGCAGTTGCGGACGGTTCTCGACATTGACGCAAAGTTTTCTCCCGCGCGGCGAACGCTGGAGGAAGTCTACGCGCACATGGGCAAGCACAAAGAAGCTGTGGCCGAGAGAGAAAAAGTAATTTCGCTATCGGGAAGCCCGGAACTGGCGGCCTCCATCGAAGAAGATTTCTCCAAGTCCGGGTACAAGGGTGTCTTGCAAAGTTGGCTGGACGGTTTGACGGAGATCTCCAAGCGCGGATACGTTTCCTCCTACAGCATCGCTGAGGGCTATATGCGCATGGGCGAGAAAGACAAAGCCTTTGACTGGCTTGAAAAAGCCTACGAGGAACACGACAGCGGGCTCGTGTCCATCGGCGTCGAGCCCATGTTTGATCCCGTACGAAGAGATCCCCGATTCCGGGATATTCTGAGACGCATGAAGCTGCCGAGTTAGCCTCTTCCGCAAAGACCCGGCATCACGCCCACAGTGCTCATCGCTGGCGCGGTCATCCCCCTATCGCAAAGGGTAGCCCTGCTCTCCCGGCAAATGCCCATCCACGCGCAAGACCTTCAATCCCGGCCGCACGTTCCGCGCATCCACAAAAGCGATCGCCCCAGGGATAGCGGACACCAGCTCAAGCTGCACATCGTTCGAGTAGACAATCTTTGGCGGGGATGCCACCTCCGCGCGAAAAATCTTTGCCACCCAGTATTGTTTGAACTGCGCTTCCGACATTTGATAAATCACGCGCAAGACTACATCCCGTTCCCGGGCCACGGGAGCTCGAATGAGCAATACCACGGGGAGCTTCGAGGTCCAGTATTGCCGCTCGCCAAGAAGAACCTTGCGCACCTCGGCGAGGCTGAGATCCGTGACGGGAGTGTCTGGATGAACGACGACGGCGATATCCGTCCCTCGCACAGTCTGGGCTGTTGAAGGATATTGAAGCAAGATGGAAACGCAGATTGGTATCCAGAGGATTGTCGCAATGCGTCTGAGAGTGTCATTCATCGTGTGGCTCACCTAGAAAGTGAAGGCCGTCTGGAGAAACAGGCCGTTGATACGCGGCTCTCCCGGCAGGCGTTTCGTATTGCGGTATTCGCTCTTGAAGGCTGCATAGTTGGAAATGTCATATCGTAGACCAACAATCGAGCCCACCAGATCCTGATTCGCGAACACCTCTTCGCTCATCGGCGTGTGCGTGTGCTCGAAGCGGTAATACGGCTTCAATGTCTTTTCAAACCATGGGAGCCGGTAGCCGATCTGCACGTAGTACGCCTGGCTGTTGGTGACGAAGTTGGTCAGAATGTTCCGATGGTTGACGTTCGCGAATTCCGCCAGAAATTCCGGGGTTTCCTTCGTCCAAACCACGTGAGCGGCGGAGATCCATTCGCGGAAATTATTTCCGTTGGGCAGAACGATCGGCAGCGTGATTTTGTCGCGGTACACGGAGACTCCAAGCTGTAATCCGTACAATTTGGCAGGCCGGGAATAGATGTTCGCCACCCAGGCTCGGTTGTTGTTGTTGTCGCCCGCGTCGCCGGGCCGGCTGATGATCGAGCCTCGTCCATTCCCGACGCCGACGCTGTAGCTCAGCCCCGCGCCTCCGGAGGGTACATTGCCTTCGGCGAGAAACCCCACAAAGTGCACGGGAATGAAGGTCCCGCCGACCTTCACCATCTCCGGCCTGCTGATCGTCGTCTGCAGCCAGGCGCCGTGATGGAACGCGGTGTTCCAATAGCCAATTGGCGTATGGTAGCGGCCGAAGGAGAGTTTGAAGTAATCGTTGTAGTCGTAGCGGATGATGTTCCGTTCGACTTCCACGGTGTAGCCCGTGGGCTGGGCGTTGAATGTGACTTCACCAAAGTAGGTGACCTTGGGAGACAGCGCCGAAGCAAGGTGAAGGTCGAGCTGACCGAGATTAAAGCCGCTCGTGATCCCTTTCTGGTCCGTTGCGGAATAGTCCACGTCGCCAAAACCTCGAATCTGAAGCGATGGGAAGTGAGTTTCCATTTGCCGGACCGCAGCTTGTTCCTCCTGCCCCCCATGCTGGTGTTCTTGTCCGGCGGGCGCGGCGGTTTGTTGGGGCGTGGCCTGTTGTGCAGGGGGAATGCTAGCGGCGGAGAGCGAAGAAGTTGGAGCAGCCCACTGCTTGCTTTCCAGCTCGGAAACACGTTTCTCAAGCTGTTGGACGCGCTCGAGTAGCAGCTTCACCTGCTCTGTTGGATCGGGCGGTGGCGTGCTCTGTCCCCATGCCGCTCCCGCCGCGAGGATCAACACTACAACGATCAACAATGGCCGGTGCATACTTTCCTCCCACTACCTGAATTCGGCCTTGAACCCCGACTCAGAAACTTCCTTTGTGAAGACTGAAACGGATGCCTTCAATCTGCTCCGGCAGACAACAGCTCTTATATCGAAGAGTCTTTGAGGGCCCAAAATCTGCCGGAGAATTGCGCGTATTCTATTCCGCGCGAGCGGAATGTCAAAACATACTTACCCCGTTCCGATCGTATGCCGCTGTAACCGTTTCACTGCTTCTTATGGTGCCTCCGAGTTCTAGGACGCCTAGCTAATCTCGCCTATTCTTGAAGCCTCCTTCGGTTTGATTGCTTCCCCGTACCCCACCGAGTATCATTACCGATTGATGCTTACGGTCCAGCCTGGTCTGTCCAAGTCTTGGCGTTTTTTGTTCGTCGCCTTTCTCGCGTTCATCTTCGCCTTGTGCCTGGGATCTCAAGCTGCATCCGCTCAGGAACTGCGCGAGATTCTTCCTCTCAGCCAGGTGCGCCCCGGCATGCAGGGTTACGCCTACACGATCTTTGCCGGGGATCAGGTGGAAAAGTTCGACTTGGAAGTCATCGGAGTCTTGGACAATTTCCTGGGCCCAAGGCAATCCATCATTCTGGTCCAGTTGAAAGGGCCCAAGGTTGAGCACACAGGCGTGGTTGCCGGAATGAGCGGCAGCCCCGTCTATCTCGACGGCAAACTCGCCGGCGCCCTTTCGCTGAAGCTGGGCATCTTCACCAAAGAACCCATCGCCGGGGTCACGCCCATTCAAGACGTCCTGAACCCGCCATCCCAGCTTGTTGCCGCGCAAACGGCCGCGGAACAACTTTCCCTTCCCAGTGAAGCTGCCACGCGCACGGGACTGCCATCCGGCTCGGCACTCGAGCCCATCGAGACGCCTCTCGTCTTCTCCGGTTTCCAGCCGGCCGCGCTCCAGCAATTCGCCACTCAGATTCAGAGTTATGGCTTCGTCGCCGCGCAGGGCGGCACCGCCGCGCCTCGTCCCGACGATGCGCATCTCGTGGCCGGCGAAATGGCCGGCATGGTGTTCGTGCAGGGCGACGCCTCCATCAATTCCGCATGCACGGTCACCGCGGTCCAGGCCGATCGCGTCTACCTCTGCGGGCATCCGCTTATGAATCTCGGCAACGTTCAGCTCCCCATGGCTCGCACCCGCGTCCTCACGACGCTCTCTTCCGAACTTGCTTCCACGAAGATCGTCAATGTCGGCGGCTCCATCGGCACGATTACCGGCGATCACCTCACCGTCGTCACCGGCCAACTGGGCGCGCCTCCGCCAATGATTCCCCTGGATCTGACGCTGTTGGTTTCCGGCGCTGCCCCTTCCAAGCAAAAGACGCTCCACTTTGAACTCGTCAATCATCCCAAGCTCACCCCGCTCCTCGTGGCCATCACCACGTTTAACGGCCTCACGCAAAACTCTCTTTACGGCGAAGGCACCACGCTCCATCTTTCCGGCGAAATCCGTCTCCAGGGCCATGCGCCGGTGCAAATCGAAAACACTTTCGCTCCCGCCGATTCCCTCACTCCCGATGGCCTCCCCATTGCCCTCACGATGCAAAACGTCTTCACCCGGCTTTTCACCAACACGTTTGAATCCGCCAAAGTGGATCGCATCACTCTTCGCGTCGAGAGCGTCGCCGGCCGTAAGTCCTTCACCATCGAAAGCGCCTGGCTCGCAAAAGGAGAAGCCGCCCCCGGCGATACCCTCCGCGTCCGCGTCCTGCTTCGTCCTTATCGCGGCCCCGCCCGCGTGGAGGAAACAACCGTGCGCGTGCCCGAACAGGTGGCGCGCGGGACCACTCTTCGCATCCTTGTCAGTGACGCCGATCTTCTCAATCGCGCCTCGCGCGGCTTCGCATTTGCCGGCGCCGGTGGCAGCCCAACCGGCTTGGATCAACTTATCGCGCTCCTGAATCGCGAGCGCAGGAACGACCGCTTGTACGTCGGTCTTTTCGTCCCGGCGCCCACACTCCTTTGGGACGACAAAGAACTCCCGAACATCCCGCTCTCGCAGATCAATGTCGTCGACGGCCGTCCCGCTCCGGGCACCGTCCAACTGCTGCGCGAATCGTTGGCCAGTGAGGCTTCTGTACCGCTCGGAGGCCCCGTCTCCGGCATCATCTCTCTCAATCTGCAAATCCGGTGAATCTCAATATGGCCGCGTCTCCACATCGAGCGAGTTGGTTGCGTGTCCTTTACTTCATCTGCCTCCTTTCCTTCCTTTCCGCTCCTGTTCTTGCCGAGCACACCCGCCGCTGGCGC
>QHYF01000153.1 GCA_003224075.1 Acidobacteriota bacterium | reverse complement strand
CTGCTCAAGTGGCTAAGTCCAGCGTTCCATTTCTCAGTGAGCCCTGGTATTGCTGCGCTGAGCCGACGCGAGACCAATTGGTTTCTATCGGTGGCGTAAAACCCTTGGTTAAAAATGCTGCCGCCACCGCTGGCGGCTTCGTCTGATTCCCACATAGAAGCCGGTCGCGAATGACGAACCAACCCAAACGATTGCTGCTGTTCACCGCAAAGCTGGGTTACCAGACGCGGAGTTTTGAGGATGCCGCGCAAAAGCTGGGCGTGCGACTCGTTTACGTCACCGACCGATGCCACCAACTGGAAGATCCCTGGGGCGATCAGGCGATCGCGGTGCATTTCGAATCTCCCGAAGCGGCCGCGTACACGGTGATGGAAACGCTTCGCGGCCAGGACGTCAAGGGAATACTTGCTCTCGGCGACCGGCCTGCTGTTGCGGCGGCTTACGCCGCGCGGGGACTCGGGCTTCACTTCAACCATCCCGCTGCTGTCGAGGCTTGCCGGAGCAAACTGCGCAAGCGCGAAGTTTTTCGTGACGCCCGGCTGCGTGTACCTTGGTTTCGACATTTTCCAATCGATCCGGCGCCCGAACCTGCGTTCTTCGGCATTTCCTATCCCTGCGTTCTGAAACCGCTTTCGCTTTCGGCCAGCCAGGGTGTCGTGCGCGCGAATGACCGCCAGGAATTTCTCGCGGCTGCGGCGCGTGTCCGGCGGTTGCTGGAGTCCCCCGAAATTCGTGCCACTCGTGAGCCGAATCTCGATCAAACGCTTGTCGAAGGTTACATACCGGGCAGGGAAGTGGCAGTTGAAGGGCTTCTCACGGACGGTGCTCTGCGCGCGCTGGCGATCTTCGATAAGCCTGATCCACTCGAAGGTCCGTACTTCGAAGAGACGATCTACGTTACGCCTTCTCGGCTTCCCGAATCACAGCAGCATGCCGTGCTGCAGTGCGCGAGAGATGCCGCGCGAGCGATCGGCCTGTCGCACGGGCCGATTCACGCCGAATTTCGAATCAACGAGGCCGGTGTGTGGCCGCTCGAAGTTGCGCCCCGGCCCATCGGGGGGCTCTGTGCCCGCGCCCTACGATTCTCGTCCGGCGAGGCGCCAGAACTGATCGGGCTCGAAGAACTCCTTCTTCGCCATGCGCTTGAACTTCCCGGTTGCGATTCGCCACGCGAAGGGTTTGCCTCCGGAGTGCTGATGATTCCGGTCCCCAAGAGCGGCATGCTCGAAGGTGTCACCGGGGAAGAGGCTGCCCGTTCGACTCCAGGAGTCGCCGAATTGATTATCACCGCGCGGTTGCACGACTACATTGCCGCCTGGCCCGAAGGTTCCAGCTATCTTGGGTTTCTTTTCGCCAGAGGGAGCGCGCCGGAAGAGGTTGAACTGGCAATTCGCCGCGCCCATGAAAAGCTCGCGTTCACGATCACGCCGCGACTGCCGGTCGAACACCCAGCGGCCGGGCGAATGAATCTGTAATGGAATCTAACCTTTGGCTTTGGGCGGGACATATCCTTCGGGCAACTTTGCGCCTTCGCCGAAGAAAAACTGCTCCATCTGCTCTTCCATGATCTTCTGCGAGTTGGGGTCGAGCGGATTCAGCCGGTACTCGTTCATGATCATTTTGGAATGCTCGAGCCAGAGCTTCCACGCTTCTTTCGAAACGTTTTCGAAAACGCGCTTGCCAATCTCTCCTCTCCAGGGGACGCGCTCCAGGCCGGGCAATTCCTTGCCAAATTTCACGCAGTGCACCATGCGCGTGCCGGGCTTGACCGGTTCGCTGGGTGCTGGTGTTGGATCGCAAGATTCGTTCGCCATTCTCTTCTCCTCGCACTCGTTGCTCTTTTTCACCTTACTGCAACTTTGAGGAAATTCCTAGGCAGGCACAGTCTTCCGGGCGGTCCCGTCCAGCCTTTGCTTTGAATCTCTTGGCCGCCACCGAAGGCCCGTAATACGATTGCATCTAACGGGGGAGCCGAACAGGGCCTGGCGCAGTTGGAAACTATCCTCAACCGCGCCCTCGGGAAGAGACGTACCGTTTCACCTTAAAATTAGCACCACTTTGCACTCTCGTTCATCTAAGAGCATGGCGGGGAGACAAGCCTGAAGACCGGAGGTGCTTCACCCTTGGCTCAAATCACAACGCTGTTCTGGGACATCGGGGGCGTCATCCTGACGAACGGCTGGGATCGCGAATCACGAAAGGAAGCCGCGAGCGCCTTTCGCCTGGATTGGGAAGAATTTCAAGACCGCCACGATCTTTCTTTCCCTGCCTTCGACACCGGGCAGATCACTTTGAATGAATATCTCGACCGGACTTTGTTCTATCGTTCGCGCTCTTTCACTCGCGAGGAGTTCACGGCTTTTATGTTCGCGCAGTCCAAGGAATACCCGCAGACTAGAGCAATCCTCGATAAGGTAGCCAGCTCCGGGAAATACTTTATCGGTGCCATCAATAACGAGCCGCTGGAGCTCAACCAGTACCGTATTGAGGCCTTCCACCTCCGGCGAAATTTTCTCGTCTTCTTCAGCTCATGTTACGTTCGGTCTCGAAAGCCCGAAGAAACGATCTTTCGCGTGGCGCTGGAGGTCACACAGCGCCCGCCGGAGCAGTGTCTTTTCATCGACGACCGGCCGCTGAACCTGGAAAGCCCGCGGCGCCTGGGGATGAATGCGATTCACCACCAAAACGCGGAACAATTGCGCTCGGAGCTTGGAAAATATGGCGTTGAGGTATAGTTTTGGGCGTCGCGTTTTTGGCCTGAAGAGGATGAAACGTGATAAAGGGAGAAACGATGGCTGGGGACACGGGCCGTTCTGGTTCAGTGTATGGAGGTGTGGCTGAGCCCTGCACGGTAGTTCTTTTTGGTGCGTCAGGAGACCTCGCAAAACGCAAAGTCATTCCCGCAATGTATGACCTCGCAACTCACAATGCTCTGGGGTCGCGGTACGCCATTGTGGGTTTTGCCCGTACGCCAATGAGCGAAGAAAGCTTTCGCACGACCTTGGGCGAGGCGGCAAAGACCATTTCCGAGGTGGGACCCATCGATCCGAAGCAATGGGACAATTTCGCTTCCAACCTTTTCTATTGCCAGGGTGATTATGCCAACCAGGAAGCCTACGCGCAGCTCGCCAAGCGCCTCGCGGAACTGGAATCTTCGAAGAATCTCGGCGGCAACCGCCTGTTTTATCTTTCAACGCCCCCTGAAGTTTATCCGGACATCGTCGAACAGCTTGGCCGCGCGGGGCTCAATCGGCCCGCCTCGCCGCGCTCCTGGATGCGCATGATCATCGAAAAACCTTTTGGACGAGACCTGGCTTCCGCGAAGGACTTGAATCAGATTGTCCTCAACGTTTTAGACGAACGGCAGGTCTACCGTATCGATCACTATTTAGCTAAGGACACCGTGCAAAACCTGCTCGTTCTCCGGTTTGGCAACGGGATTTTCGAGCCCCTCTGGAACCGGAATTACGTCGACCACGTGCAAATCACCGCATCGGAAACCCTCGGTGTTGAGCGCCGCGGCGGTTTCTATGAAACGGCCGGCGCGCTCCGGGACATGATTCAGAGCCACGTCCTGCAACTAACATCCTTGGTTGCGGTGGAACCTCCCGCGTCGTTTGATGCAACAGCGGTGCGCAACGAAAAACTGAAGGTGCTGCAATCCATCCGCCCCTTCAATTTGGAAATGGTCGCGCAATCGGTGGTTCGCGGGCAGTATGCTCCCGGAAAATTCGGCGATAAGCCGGCGCTGGGCTACCGCGAAGAGCCCGGCGTGAATCCGGCATCCAAGACAGAGACGTTTGTCTCCGGCAAACTTTTGATCGACAACTGGCGCTGGGCTGGCGTCCCCTTCTATATTCGAACCGGCAAGCGTCTCGCCAAACGCAGCACGGAGATCATGATCCAATTCCGCCGCGCTCCCCACATCGTTTTTCGCGAGCGCGACATCGAACCCAATCGTCTCGTCCTCAACATTCAGCCCGATGAAGGTATTTCGGTTTCCTTCGGCGCCAAACGGCCCGGAACCGAGATGAGCATCGGAAACGTCACCATGAATTTCAGCTACCGGGAAGGTTTTGGAGAAGCAACGCGCAGCGCGTACGCAACTCTGGTGAACGATTGTCTCCGCGGGGACGCCACGCTCTTCGACCGCGGTGACACCGTCGAGGCGGCGTGGTCGCTTGTGGATCCCATCCTCGACGTTTGGAGCGCGGCCAGGAGCGCCACCGTGCCACAATATCCGGCTGGGAGCTGGGGCCCGAGGGAATCCGATCTTCTGCTCGAACGCGACGGCAGACGGTGGTACAACCCGTAGTTGCTGCATCGGACACTGCTAATCGAAAGTGGAAGTACGGGGGTAACTGGTGATCCTCGCAGGGGATGTGGGTGGCACGAAGTGCAATCTGGCGCTCTTCTCCGAAAAAGCCGGCAGACTCACGCCCGTTTTCAGGCAGCGCTTCGCCAGCAAGGAATTTGCGCAGTTCGACCGGATCGTCAAGGAATTCTCGCGGCAGGCGGCCGACCATCTGGGGAACGAGCGCATCGTTGCCGCGGGCTTCGGCATTGCAGGGCCGGTCATCAACGGCCGCGTCAGAGCCACCAATCTTCCCTGGATCGTGGAGACCGACATCCTCATCAAAGAACTCAACGTCCCCCATGTGGTCCTGCTGAACGACCTGGGAGCCTGGGGTCACAGCCTGGAGCATCTTCCACCTGAAGATTATTGTGTTCTCAATCCAGGCAATCCTGAGCCCGGAGGAACTCGGGCATTAATCGCAGCGGGCACTGGCCTTGGCGAGTCAATTCTTGCATGGGATGGCGGTCGCTACCGCGTCGTTCCTTCCGAAGGGGGGCATTCCGATTTTGCGCCGCACACCGAGCAACAGATCGAACTGCTGCGCTTCATGCGCCGTCGCTATCCTCAGGTGAGTTGGGAACTCATTCTCTCCGGCCGGGGCTTCCGCACGTTACACGAATTCCTGGCGCCGAAAGTGATGCACGCGTCGTTCGAAGATCCCGATGCGGATCCTGCTCCGGAGATCACGCGGCGCGCCTTGGACAAGTCGTGCCGCGTCTGTTCGGACACCCTGGATCTCTGGACCGCCATCTACGGCGCGGAAGCAGGAAACCTGGCGCTGAAGGTTCTCGCGCTTGGCGGCGTCTATGTGGCTGGCGGCATCGCCGTCAAGATCCTCGAAAAAATGAAAGATGGTACGTTTTTTCATGCCTTCAAAGACAAATGGAAGTTCGAAGGCCTCTTGAGCAACATCCCCGTGTCCATCGTGCTCAATGAATCCGCGCCGCTCCTCGGAGCAGCGTACGAGGCGTTAGCAGCCGCCGACAAGTAGCAGCCTTCTGACTCACGGCATGTGGCCCGCCAAGGAGTGCCGCGCAGTATTAGCGCTCGTTCTTCCGGGCGGCTGGTATCGACACACATTGTCGCTGGATCCTTTTTCTGCCGAGGCCCACTTGCTACGCTAGGGCAGTGGCCCTCCTCGAAGACAAATTCGGAGAATGGAAACCTGTTTCGCGTGGCGCCGGGATTGCCTGGCTTTGTTTTTACGTACTTTTCCTCCTCTATGCCTTCGCTAACCGCTCCGGATTTCTCATCCTCGATTACGTCAATCTGGTCATCCACGAAGGCGGACATTTCTTCTTCAG
>QHYF01000027.1 GCA_003224075.1 Acidobacteriota bacterium | reverse complement strand
AACCAGGAATTTCTGGCGGCGAACGTCGTGCCAAAGACGCCAACCAACAATTTGCCGGGAACCATCGTGACACGCGCCGTGGTGGTGGAAAATGCTGACGGCAAGTGGACCGAGCTTCTGCGGTGCGATGAACACCTGAAAAATCAGAAGGGCTTTCTCGGCTTGACACCGTTGACGGCCATAACTGGCTGGCGGCTGCAGTTCGAGCAAGGTGAAGAGAAAGGCCTGCAACTTTACTTTACGCCGCTGAAGGGCACCACCGATTCGCACGTGCTGCCGATCGGGGTGCGCTGGAATCCGGCTACCAAACGCTACCAGTCGCTCGACCGGACGTATGAGCACTTCCTGCTCGAGGCGGCTTCCCTGGAAGACGCGAGGTCGAGGCTGCGATGAGCGCGGCAGTGACAAACCTGAACGCCGCCGATGGGGCGAAGAAAGCCCCCAAAGCCTCGGCGTGGAAAAACCTGCTCGGCCTCATGCCCTATCTGAGAAAGTACACCGGCGGGATCGCGCTTGGCTTGGTCACCCTCGCGCTTATGGGTTTGGTCGGCATCATCTGGCCGCTCGCTACGGGAGTGATCACAGACACACTCGCGGGGAGCCCACACCCCTTTGAGCATCCAGGCGTCTCGGGTGCCGTGGCAGCGGTAGGCACCGTCAACTGGCTCAGCAAGAGTATTCCTTTGTACGCGCCGCACAGCCGCCACACACTCGCTATCTATTGTCTCGTACTCATCTTTTGCGTGGCTCTCAAAGGCGTGCTTTCCTTTTCCACGCGCTGGATTCTTATCGGCGTCTCCAGGGATATCGAATACGACTTGCGCGCCGACCTCCTTGACCGGCTACTGGTCCTCGAGCCGGAATTCTACGTCCGCAACCGCACCGGCGAGTTGATGTCCCGGGCCACAAACGATCTCAATTCGGTCCGCATGGTCCTTGGACCCGGCATCATGTACAGCGGCACCACGATTGTCACCATGCTTCTCGCAGTCGTGGTCATGCTCAAACTGTCAGCCCCACTCACGCTGTGGGTCCTGCTCCCCGTTCCGGTTGTGGCGGTCGCCGTGCGCCACTTCGGCAAAGTCATTCACGATCTCTATGAAAGCATCCAGGCCTCGCTTGCTACCCTCTCTGCCAAGGTCCAGGAAAATCTTTCCGGTGTGCGCGTGATTCGCGCTTACGCGCAGGAAGAAGCGGAAATCCGCGGATTCGACGAACCCAACCGCGAATACGTGGCACGCAACGTCAAGTTGATTCGCACCTGGAGCATGTTCATGCCCTCGCTCCAGGCTCTCAGCGGCACGACTTTCCTCATTGTGCTCTGGCAGGGCGGCCATCAGCTTCTTCGCGGCGAAATTTCTCTTGGTGCGCTCATCGCGTTCTACACCTACCTCGGCGTTCTGGTCTGGCCGATGGTCGCTCTTGGCTGGGTCACGAATATTTTCCAGCGCGGCGCGGCTTCCATGGGCCGCCTCAACTACATTCTCGAAGCAAAACCGAAAATCGACGACAGTGCAGCCTCCATTTCCTCAACCCGCGCACCGGAAGGCGAGATCGAATTCCGGAATCTCACGTTCACCTATCCCACGACTCTCTCCGGTGCGGGTGCGAACGGCGCAGGAAAGTCCAACGGGGGCGGTCCTCGCCCGGTCCTTTCCGGCGTCAATCTGAGGATTCCCGCCGGCTCGACGCTCGCCATTGTGGGCCCGACCGGCAGCGGGAAAACCACTCTCGCAGCGCTTGTCGCGCGCCTCTGGGAAGCGCCCGACGGCTCCGTTCTAATCGACGGCCGTCCCATTCGCGAATGGCCGCTCGAGACGCTCCGCCGCTCGATCGGTTTTGTTCCGCAGGATACTTATCTCTTCAGCGAGACGGTTGGAGGAAATATCGCGTTTGGCTTGCTCGAATACAATCCCGAGCGTGCGCGCGAAGCGGCTGAAATCGCCAGCCTGCATGGCGACATCGAAGACTTCGGCACGGGTTACGACACCGCTGTTGGAGAGCGCGGCATCACGCTTTCGGGCGGACAAAAACAACGGACCGCCATCGCCCGCGCGGTCATTCGCGATCCCCGTATTCTCATTCTTGATGACGCGCTCTCCAGCGTGGACACGCAAACTGAGGAAAAAATCCTCACCGGCTTGCGCGGCGTCATGCGTGGCCGCACCACAATTCTGATTTCGCACCGCACTTCCACCGTGCAAAACGCTGACCAGATCGTTGTCCTGCGTGAAGGACGCATCATCGAGCGCGGCACGCATGACGAACTGCTCGCGCGCGGCGGCTATTACGCGGATTTGTACCGCAAGCAGTTGCTCGAGGAAGAGCTCGAAAACGCATGAGCACGCAGCACGAAGAAGAAGCTCTCGGCAAAGCGTACGATTCGCGCCTGATGCGGCGGTTGATGCAGTATCTCAAGCCGTACCGGTGGCGCGTGGTCTTGGCACTGGCTTTCGTCGCTGTCGTGACGCCTCTCGAACTCGCGCCACCCTTATTATTTTGGAAGGTAATCGACAAATACTTCACTCCTGCCCTTCACGGAACTATCCCGCTAGCCCAGGCTTGGCGGGGCGTCGAGTGGATTAGTGTGTTCTTCTTGGCGGTGCTCACGTTCGATTTCCTCGCCCAATATATCCAGATTCGAATTATGCAGCGCGTCGGGCAACAGACCATGTACGACATGCGCCGCGAAATCTTTGGACACCTGCAGCGCCTGCCGATGAGCTATTTCGATCGCAATCCGGTTGGCCGCCTGGTGACGCGGGTTACGACGGATGTTGACGCCCTAAATGACCTGTTTGCTGCCGGCGTCGTGACAATGATCAATGATTTTTTCCTGCTCTTTACCATGGCCGTCGTTCTCTTTCGAATTGACAGACACCTGGCCTTCGACGCCTTTGCAGTTCTGCCCTTTATTCTCGCCGTAACCTATTTCTTCCGGAAGTTTGTCCGCGATGCCAATCGGCGCATTCGCACGGCCATCGCCCGCATCAATGCGTTCTTGCAGGAATACATCTCTGGAATGACCGTCGTGCAATTATTCAATCGTGAACGAAAGGCTCGGGCAGAGTTCGAGAAGCGCAATCGCGACAACATGTTGGCCTGGCGCGATGCCATTCTTGCATTTGCGCTCTTTTATCCTGCTGTCGAATTTCTCAGCGTCTCCACCATCGCGCTAATCTACTGGTCCGGTGGCAACCGTGTGCTCCCCGGCACGCTCAGCCTCGGCATACTCACGGCATTCACGATGTGGGCCACGCGGTTCTTCCGGCCGATTCAGGACCTCAGCGAGAAATTCAACATCCTGCAGTCCGCGATGGCCGCCTCGGAACGCATCTTCAAGCTCTTGGATGAGCCCGTGACCATCCAATCCGACCCCAACGCCATCCCGCTCGACGCACCGCGCGGCGAGATCGAATTTCGCAACGTGTGGTTCAGCTACCGCAACACTGCTGAGCCCGCTGACGAAGATTGGGTCTTGCGCGATGTGTCGTTCAGGGTCGAACCCGGTGAGACCTTCGCCATCGTTGGCCATACGGGTGCGGGCAAGACCACGCTAATTTCCCTGTTGCTGCGTTTCTACGACATTCAGCGCGGCCAAATCCTTCTCGATGGCAAGGACATTCGAACGATCGAATTGCAGGACTTGCGCCGGCAATTCGGCATCGTACTGCAGGATCCTTTTCTATTCACCGGCACGATTCAATCGAACATCCGGCTCGGCACGCCCGGCATCGACCGCGGCAAGGTCGAGCAGGCCGTCGAAGAAATCGGCCTCGGCGAGTTTATTCGCTCGCTGCCGGAAGGAGTCGCCACCAGCGTGAATGAACGGGGCTCGACCCTTTCGGTCGGGCAGAGGCAGCTTATCAATTTTGCGCGCGCTCTGGCCCACAATCCGCGTTTCCTGATTCTGGACGAAGCCACCTCGAGCGTGGATACCAAGACGGAGCTGCAAATTCGTGAAGCGCTCGACCGTTTGCTCTCCGGAAGAACCGCGCTGGTCATTGCTCACCGGCTGAGCACCATCCAGCACGCCGACCGCATCCTGGTGTTCCACAAAGGGCGGTTGCGCGAACAGGGTGCGCACCAGGAGCTTCTCGCGCAGCGCGGCATTTACTACCGGCTATACCAGCTCCAGTATAAGGAGCAGGAGCTACACCTTCCCATCGAAGCGAACGGTTCCGCTTTGCCATCACCGCTGCCCGCCAGCGACTGATCGCCGCGAACACTGCAAATGCCACCAATCCCGCTCCTCCTCTCCGCCGGCGAAGCTTCCGGAGACATGTACGCCGCGCGTCTCGCAGCAGCTTTGCGGCAGCGTATGGACGTGGCGATTTTCGGGATGGGCGGACCGCAGATGCGCGCTGCGGGCGTTGAGATCATTACGGACTACTCGGAAGTTTCCGTCGTCGGAATCACCGAGGTACTGAAGCGCTTGCCCTCTTTGCGGCGGGCGATGAGGCGGCTTGTGGACGAGGCGGAACGCCGCCACCCGCCGCTCGCGATTCTGACGGACTTTCCGGGTTTTCATCTCCGCCTGGCGCGCAAGCTGCGTCCCCAGGGCATTCGAAACGTCTACTATATTTGCCCGCAATTCTGGGCCTGGCGGCCGTGGCGCGTGAATTTGGTCCGCAGACGGTTTGCGCGCGCACTCTGCATTTTCCCCTTCGAAGAAAAGTTCTACGCCGAGGCCGGTGTGCCCGTGAAATTCATCGGTCATCCGCTTGTCGGAAACGTGAAAGCCACGCTGACGCGGGAATTATTCTGCAAAAAGTACGGTCTCAAGGAAGAGGGCCGGATGATCACCGTTCTGCCGGGAAGCCGCCGGGGAGAAATCGCCCACCATGTGCCGGTGCTGGTTGAAGCGCTGGAAGAAGTTCGCCGAAGGCTCCCTGACCCAACTACGGTTGTGGTTGCAGTAGCTCCGGGACTGGATGCCCTGCGCCTCCAGGAAAAGTTTCCCGCTGATTGGAATGTACGATTGATTGAAGACGATACCTACAATGCGCTAGGCGCGGCCGACCTCGCGATTGTCTCCAGCGGCACGGCCACGGTGGAAGCGGCCCTGCTGGGGAAACCGATGATCGCCGTTTACCGGCTCTCCCCGCTCACGGCTCGGTTGGCCAAGCCGTTGATAAGGACCAAGTTCTTCAGCATGGTGAATTTGATTGCCGGGCGCGCCGTCGTGCCGGAATTGATCCAGAATGACTTCACTCCGCAGCGCGTGGCTGCTGAAGCCGAGAAACTCCTTTCCGCTTCGCAAGAAAGCAAGAATCGCGTATCTGAAATGATTCGCGGCTTGGAAGAAGTCCGAAAGCAGCTCGGACCGCCCGGAGCGGTTGACAGGGCGGCCGACGAAATTGTCGGACTTTTGCGTGCCGCAAAAAGCAACACGGGGTGATGGGTTTGGTATCCTATAGGTGTACTTTGATCCTGAGCTGAAGATATTTGAAAGGGGGCCAATGGCCCTTCGCCAAAGAGTTGCTTGCATCTTTTTCGTTTTTGCGCTCCTCCTGTTTGTGTGCGCCGCCGCGCCCCTCCCGGCTCAGGTTCCGCGGCCCTCGAATTTCCTCGCGGAGCATTACGATGTTTCCGCGACCTTGGACCCCATCGGGCAATCGCTTTCGGCGTCGGCGAAAGTTGAATTCAAGGCCGCTGACGCCTCCAGCAGCGTGCGTGTCGAACTGCACCCGAATCTGGTTATAAAAGAGGTAAAGGCCGCGGACGGCAAGCAACTGAGCTTCGAGCGCGACAATCAGAATCCGCTTTTTGTTACCGTGCAGCTGCACTCGCCGGTGGCCTCGGGCGGCCACGTCACCCTCACCTTCACGTATGCGGGCATTCTGGCGAACGAAGAGAACAGTCCGATTCCGGGTGTGCGCGCCGCAGTGATCAGCAAGGAAGGCGCCTATTTACTGCTCCCCGCGCGCTGGTTTCCGCTGACGAATTTCCCCTCCAACCGTTACACCGCGACTTTCCGCCTAAATGTCCCGGACACATTTGCCGTCGCAGGGACCGGCAAAGCCGCCGCTCCGACGCCGATGGCTGCGAAGAACGCGGTCGAAGGCGGCCGGCTGCTCTATACCTTCGAGTGCAAAAACGCCGCGCCTCACGGGACGTTCGTGGCCGGCAATCTGCAGCTCAATCCGAAGCAGGCGGAGGGAGTCAACGTCGAAGTCTATGCGCCGCGAACTGCTTCCGGAAACGCCGCGGATTTTGCGGCCAGCGTGGCCCGCGCGGCGGTAATGTTTTCGGACATGTTTGGGCCCATGCCGGACCCGACGTTCAAGGTGATCCAGCTTCCGGATGGAACTTTGCGCGATTACGCCGCCCCGGGAGTCTTGCTGCTCAGCCAGCGCATCTGGGACCCGAAGGCCAGCGACAGGACGATTGCGCGTCTGGTGGCCTCGCAGTGGTGGGGAGTTCAGGTCCTGCCGGCAACGCCAGCCGACGTCTGGATTAGCGACGGGCTCGCGCGATATTCCGAAGCGCTCTATGCCGAGCAAAATGCCGGCAAGGAAGCGGGACTGCGGGCCGTGGACGAATTCGCGGTTGGCGCCTTGATGTATGAAGATGCCGCTCCTGTCGCGCAAGCGGCTCGGCTTGCGCCTTATTCGCCGGACTACCGTTCGGTGGTCATGAACAAGGGCGCCATGATTTTTCATATGTTGCGCGCGCAGATGGGCGATGTGGCCTTCAAATCCGCGCTGCACGATTTTTATTTTCAATTCGCGGAGAAGAGCGCCCGAATCGAGGATTTTGAGAATATCGCGGAGCGCCGCGCGCAGGCCTCCGTGAAGCCGCCGCAAGAGCCTCCGAACTTGCGTGGTTTCTTCGCGCAGTGGCTGAATTCGACGGGAGTCCCGGAGTTCACGCTGGAATACGTGGTGTACCGCACTCCCAAGGGATTTCGTGTCGTTGGCAAAATCAAGCAGCCCCTGGACACTTTCCATATGCCCGTGGACTTGCGCATCGACACGGAAGGAAACCCCGAGCAGAAGACCATCGATGCGATCGGCACGGAATCCGGATTCACGGTTGAAACATTTGGCCGGCCGAAACCCGGTGGAATCAAAATCGACCCCAACAATGTGATTCTGAAGGGCAGCACTTCTCTGCGGGCCCGCGCGGCCATTGCCCGCGGCGAAGACCTCGCCGAACAGGGGCGGTTTTACGATGCCGTGGCGCAATACCAGCGCGCGCTTTCCATTCAGCCGAACCGGCCGCTGGCAAATTTCCGCATGGGTGAAGCGTTCTTCTATCAGAAAAACTATCAGGCCGCCGCGAATGCCTTCCGCGAGTCCTTGCAGACGGTTCCGGAGCCATCGGAAAAATGGACCGAAGTCTGGAGCCACATTTATCTTGGGAAGATTTTTGACCTCTTGGGACAGCGTGAGCGCGCCGTCAACGAATACAGCAAAGCGAAGCAAACCAACGACGACACGGGTGGCGCGCAGCAGGCCGCTGAAGGCTTCCTGAAAAAGGCGTACGCGGAAGGCGGAACTTCCGTTGCCGCTCCTGTGACGGCAGGGAGCGCGAAACCGACAGCCGCAATCCCGCTGCCCGCATCCGGCGAAAAACCCGTCCTGAAAAAACCCATTTCTCCTCAGCAGTAAGAACCTGTTTGTTTCCTTCGGTGCCTGGTTTGATTTTTTTCGCCATTCCCTGGAACCTCAAAAAACCAAAATCTTACTTGATTTATAGTCGCCTTGCAGGTACACTGTATTCAGGTCAGTTTGGCTCAAAACGCGGCAGTTTACTGCCGCGTTTCTTTTTCCATTGACTTTAGCCGGTGCTATGCAACTGCGAACTGCCCTTTTAGAATCAACGACTTATGACCGTAGAATTTCATAAGTGCTTGCTTTTGATATTCATGCAGAATGCCGGGGGGGTAGGGGGGGTACCTGCTCTCTCCATGGCTTTGCTTCAATGCCCCCTCGAAGTTATAGATGGGGATGCACTTGCGGCTATTTTGCCTTAATCCGGCCGCGAGACATCACCGCACACCGTCAGTCCACGTCGAACGGAGCCTTTTTGCTGAAGGAGAACCTGAAAACGTTCGCCCATACCTTCCGGGTGAATGAGCGTCTTGAGCTGGAGGCGTGCCCGAACACGCTCCGCCTCGGTTTGCCCTTCGTCATAGAGGTCGGCGAACTCATTTCCCTGCCCAAGCGCGAGCAAAAATGCGGTTTGCGAAGTGAAGCCGGCAGTTTCAAGGCCTGATCGTTTTCCCCACGTTTCGAGAGCGGTGAAATTGACGTGCGCGGTCAGGTCCTGCTCACCGGGTGAAACATAAAAATCTTCGCTCACGCGATGGTTTTGATAGGCAAGCAGCGTGCCGCGCATGTGGTGGTCGTCGAAGAGCTCAGCGGCGTGATGGCCGTAATCGATGGTGAGCACGTAGCCGCGTTCGAGGCGGCGGCCGACTTCCGTGATCCAGTCGCTGGCTTCGAGTCCCGCTTCGGCGCATTGCCCCTCTTGCAGGACAACGCCTTGCGTCGCGAAATACTCGGCAATGGCGCAAGTTGAGAGTGGCGCGGTCGCGCTTAGAAAGCGCCCATCGCGGAAGTCCACGAAAATTTCCTTCAGCGCGCCGCTTTCCACAACGACCCGATGCACGGGCAAGGCATCAATCAATTCATTGGAAAAGAGACAACCCGCGGCAATGCGCGCCGGAATCTCTGCGGAACCGGCAAAATGACCTGCTGTGGCGTGCCGCTTCAAGTTTGCGATAGCTTGCTCGCTCCGCGGAGCAGAGCGTTCCACGGCAACGTAGCGTAGTGAATCGTAAAAAGCCGGGAGCTTTGTCGCGCAGAAATCGAGAACATGCGTTGCGAGGCGCCCCACGCCTGCGCCCGCTTCAACGACCGTAAATTCCTCCGGGCGGCCGAGGCTTTCCCACATTTCAGCGAACTGACCAGCCAGCAGACGGCCAAAGATGGGATGCACATCGGCACTGGTGTAGTAATCAGCGAAACGCGTCTGCTCGGCTTTACTGTAATAACCGTGGACCGGATGGTAGAGGCATTCGCGCATGTAATCCGCGAATGTGAGCGGACCGTAGCGGCGGATCCGCTCGGCGAGGAGTTCAGCGAGCGGCGTCAAGCCCCTTACGCTCCAGCAACGTTGAAGCCGGGCTCAGCCTGAATCCGCTTCCACGAGCGCTTGAAAACATCTTCAGCGGCCTCGTCGAATAGCACAAAGTGGACCGTTTCAATGGAAGTTTCCCCTTTCAAATGCTCGGCTGCTTCGCGAAGCATGATCTCCGCGCAATCCTGCAGTGGAAACCTTGCGATGCCCGTGCCAATCGCCGGAAACGCAATGGATTTGAGACCGTGATCATTCGCAATCCTCAAGGAATGCGCGGTGGAATGCCGTAGCGCGTCGGCGCTCGTCTTTCCACCGAGCTGCATGCTGGCCGCGTGAATCACGAATCGCGCCTTCAGTTTTCCGCCCTTGGTAATGGCCGCGTAACCGAGCGGAATGCTCCCGATGGCGTCGCATTCGCGCTGGATCTCTTCTCCGCCTTTGCGGCGGATGGCTCCGGCGACGCCTCCGCCCAAGATCAAATCGTTATTCGCCGCATTCACGATGGCGTCCGCGTCCATTTCCGTCAGGTCACCCTGCCGAATCACAATTCTGTCTGCGAGCGATTTCATCCCGGCATCAATCCATTTTCTCTGACGCGCTCACGCGTTCTTCGCGGCGGTTTTTTCCCGGATAAAGCCAGGCGCCTCGTTGAACACCACAACTTCCTTGCCCATGCGCCGCGCGACTTCGCGGCAAGCCGCGACGGTTTCATCGGAAGTATGCGGTGTCCGCACCAGCTCGATGACCTTCATTTTCGGAAGGGGATTGAAGAAGCGCATGCCGATGCATCGGTCGCGCGAAACGGTGATGTCCGTAAAATCCGTGATCGAGAGAGAAGAAGTATTGCTCGCGAAGATGGCCCCGGCCTTGCCGAATCTGTCGAAAATCGTGAAGAGTTCGAGCTTCATCTCCAGTTCTTCCGGGACGGCTTCAATGATAAGGTCGGCGTCGCGGATGGCCTCTTCGACCGTGCTTGCGGTAGTGATCAGGGAAAGTGCTTTATCTCGAGCGCTGGCTTCGACTTTGCCTCGGGCAACTCCTCCTAGGAAGGGTTGACGAATCCAGGCTAGGGCTTGTTCGAGCACGTGCCGCGAAACGTCTTCGAGGACGGTATTGAAACCGCCGAATGCCGCGGCGTACGCAATTCCCCGCCCCATCGTGCCCGCCCCAATTACTGCAATGGTCTTCACTTCCATTCCGGGATCTCCCCTCGAGGGAACATCACTTCGCAAGTTTCCGGTAACCCTCTTCATCAAAACCGAGTAGGATTTGCGAGCCGTGGATGACCACGGGCCGGCGGATGAGATTCGGCTCCTTGGCCATGAGCTTGATGGCTTCTGAACGTGACGGCGGCTTTTCCTTCATGTTTCGCGCGCGATAGAGCTCATTTCGAGGATTCAGAAATTCTTTGTAATCGCGGCCGCTAATCAGTTCTTCGAGTTCCGCCTCACTCAAACGCTCTTTATTCAAATCTCTTGATTCAAGCTCTGCGCCCAACTCCAGCAAGAGACCTCTCGCTTTGCGGCACGTAGTTCAAGTGGGTTTCTGCAGAAACTTAATCCTCACCTTTGGCACGCCCCCTCTTTTGACGTAGGAGCGCAGCACCTGTCCCGGCTGGTGAGGACGCCGCGCCCTCCGCGCGGAAAACCACCTTTAATATCTTGGGACTTTCGGATCAATTTCGAGGGACCAGCGTTCGATCCCGCCAGCCAAAGATTTGGCCTTTGTAATTCCTTGAAACCGGAGCCAAGCGGCTGCATCCAGGCTGCGCATTCCGTGATGGCAATAACAGATCACTTCGTCCGCATCCGGGAGCGTCTGGAGACTTGCCGCCAGCGAGCCTAGCGGAACCAATTTCGCGCTCTCAATCCGGCAAAGGTCATATTCCCATGGTTCCCGCACGTCAATCAGGTGCAATTTTTCGCCGCGCTCGAGTCGCGCCTTTACGTCTGCAGGCGTTATTTCCAATTCATCCATCTATTTTCCCTTCCAAACGGGCCGCCGCTTTTCAAGGAAAGCGCGAATGCCTTCCGGCGCATCATGCGTCCGCATCAGCTCAGACAAGTATACGCGCTCCGCTTCTTCGAGTCGCTTCGCGAAATCCTCGAAGTGGAGACGCCACAAACTCTTACGCGTTAGCTGCAAAACGCTCGGACTCAAAGCGCGAAGCTCTTCGAGCAGGTGGTCCACACTGGCGGAAAGCTCATGCTCGGGAACAACTCGCGTGACGAGCCCCAGTCGGCGAGCCTCCGTCGCGCCGATTTGATGGCCCGTGAGGAGGAGATGCGCCGCCGCGCGCACTCCGATAAGACGCGGCAACATCACCATGGAAACCGGAGGGAAACAGCCCAGCTTGATCTCCGGCTGCCCGAACTGCGCCGATTCGGTGGCGAGGACAAAATCGCAGAAGGCGGCAAGTTCCATGCCGCCGCCGAGACAACAACCGCGGACGGCGGCGATCTTCAGGCAATCGGCTCCGGCGAGCCGTCGAAAGATAGCGTGAAACGCGGAGAGCATTTTTTCGACGCGCTTGGGGGTGTGATCAGCGATCTCCGCTCCGGCGGAAAAACCCTTGGGACCTGCGCCCTGAAAAACAAGGAAATCAGATTTAGGAATCGCGCGTTTCAGCGCCGCGTCCAGCGCCTCCATCATCGCAACGTCGAGAATATTGAGGGGCGGGCGGTCAAGCGTGATCCATGCGGTGCGGCGGTCGAGCCGGACGTGAATCGTTTCGTGGCGGGTGGCCATGATCGCTGAGGCGTTCGAACCGGGAAGTCTATTTGCCCTGAAATTTCGCGGGCCGCTTTTCGAAAAATGCGCGAATCCCTTCGTTGCAATCTTCCGAAAGATAGCAACGAACCTGTTCCCGGACTTCATTGTCGAGAGCCCGGGAGAGTTCTTTTTCCTCGCCCGCAAAAAGAGCCTTCTTGACCGCTCGGATAGCCAGCGACGGGCCCTGCGCGATTTTCTGCGCCAGCGTCTTCACTTCGGCTTCGAACTGCGCAGCCGGGACAACCTGGTTGACGAGGCCGAGGCGCAGCGCGGTCTTCGCGTCGATCATTTCCCCGGTGTAGAAAAGCTCCGCGGCTTTCGCCGGGCCGACAAGCTGCGGCAAAAAATACGTCCCGCCATAATCGGGGAATAGTCCGACTTTCACAAAATTCTGTCCGAAGGTCGCTTCTTCCACCGCGATTCGAATGTCCGCGGCAAGGGCGATGTTCATGCCTGCGCCGGCGGCGGCTCCGTTCACGGCGGCAATCACCGGCTGGGGCATGGTGCGCATCTTGAGGACCATTTGCATGCCGGCGCGAAGCAGCGGCTCCAGTTCATGCGTCGCGCCGCTCTGGCGGCCTTTTCCGAGTGCGCCAAGATCTCCGCCCGCGCAAAAAGCTCGCCCCGTACCGGTGATGACGACCACGCGGACCGCCTCATCCGCGGCAAAACGGCTAAGCGCGTCATTGACGGCCATTGCAAGTTCGTTGTTCAGTGCATTCAATCGCTCGGGGCGGTTCATCACCAGGGTAGCGATGCCTTCGTGTTTCGCTTCCAAGATGACTGGCCCAGCTTGCGCGGGTTGTGGAGAATTGCTCATGAGCGCCTCCGATCAGTGTCCCCTGGCGTCACGTTCTTTTTCAATCCGAGATACAAGTTGCGCCAGTTTCCGAAAATGTTGCAATTTCTGGTGCTTACCCGCAGCGTTCGCGCCGCTGGTGGAGGGCAAAACGTAGACGCGCGCACCGTAAAGCAGCTCTTTCTGAATGCCAAACTTGCATTTGCGCTGGGCAAACTGTTCGTAGGTGAGCTTCCCGTTGAAGGCCACCACGTGAGGCGTGAATTCCTCGAGCTTTTGCGAAAGCACGATGCGGCCTTCGGCAAAATCTTCGCGCTTCAATTCTTCCACGCCCCTTGTGGGGCGCTTGACTAGGTCGGTGAGCCCAATCCCGAATTCAATCACACGCTTGTCGTCGTGGTAATCGAAAGGTTCCGGCACAACGCCGCCCTCGTAGAGCATGGGCCAGAATTGATTCCCGCGTCCGGCGTAGTAATGACCGACGCGCACGGAAGACTCACTCGGATTGCAACCGACGATCACGAGCTTCATGCCTTTGCGCAGATGGTCTGGGAGGGTTCGCATGGTGCCAGCTTACTATGTCTTTCGATATTTCTACTTGCCCTTGAAATGGGGTGCGCGCTTTTCGACATAGGCGGCCAGGCCCTCTTTGGCGTCCTCACTGGTAAAAAGTAACTGTTGGAGTTCACGCTCGATGCCCAAGGCTTCACTAAAAGCAATTTCCGAACCGGTCACGACGGCTCTCTTGATGCGGCCGACCGCGCCCGCGGCCTTATTGGGCGGACAGAATTGCTTTGCATAGGCCATGACATCTTGCCAGTAGGTTTCGCGTTCATAAATGTAGTGAATCAAACCCATCCCCAGGGCTTCTTCGAAGCTGAAGATCTGGCCCCTCACTATCAGTTCGAGCGCCTTGGCGCTGCCGACGATGCGAGAGAAGCGCTGGGTGCCGCCGGTGCCCGGCAAGACTCCAAGATTCACTTCTGGGAGGCCAGTCTTTCCACCTTCTTTCCTTGCGATTCGAATGTCGCAGGCCAGCGCGACTTCCAGGCCGCCCCCGACGGTGTGCCCGTTGAGAGCCGCGATGACCAGCTTGGGAGTCTGCTCGAGCCGGCAAAGCGTCTCGTTGGCGTGCAGACAGAAGTAGTACTTGAAAGCCGGATCGGCCTTCGTGAGCATGGAAATGCTGGCCCCAGCGCAGAAAAACTTGTCGCCCGCCCCGCGAATCAGCAGGACGTGAACACTCTCATCCATGCGCGCCTTGAGGATGGCCGCGTCGAATTGCTGCATCATCTCGTAGCTGTAGGTGTTTGCCGGGGGATCGTCCAATTCGAATATGGCGATTCCCCCTTCGACCCGGTATTTCACGAGTTCTTTCGTGTCCATTGCCAATGTCGAGGCCATTCGTAGCTCCAGTTCATCGCCGTAGAATCTTGAGATGACGACCCAAGGATAGAGGGCCGGAGCGAAACCACCGGAAGCGAAGGCGTCGAAACTCTCCCGGGCGAGATTGTACTAGCGGGGCCGCGAAGCGGCAACTTCCGGGTGAGAAGGCCGTTCGAAAGCAAAGACGTTCCCTGCCTTGTAACCTCGGCATCTTTTTTGAATCTCACCATCAGAAAGATCATCCAAATAGGGGAACAGCAGAGGTGTCGCGGTGCTCTGTGCTACCTTTACGGATGCGAAAGCGAGGATGTGGCCGTTAATGGGCCCGCCTAAACCATTGAGCGCATCGAACCCACACCGATTGCCTTCCCGCGTCGCGCGCGACGACGAACATCTGCTCGTGGCGGCGGCCAAGCGGGGCGACGCCGATGCGTTTGAAGAGCTGGTCACCCGCTATGAGGGGAAAATCTTCCGGCTGACCATGAACATCACCCGGAATCGGGAAGACGCCGAGGACGCCATGCAGGAAGCTTTTCTGAAATCTTACGCGCACCTGAAGGATTTCCAGGAAGATTCGCGCTTCTACACCTGGCTGGTGCGCATCGCGGTGAACGAAGCCCTGATGCGGCTGCGGAAACGCCGCCCGAACCAAGTCTCGCTCGATGAGCCGATCGAGGGCGCTGAAGACCTCATGCCACGCGAAATCGAGGATTGGGGACCGAGCCCCGAGCAGCGCTTTGCGCAAACGGAAATGCACGAAATCCTGTCTGAGGTCATCGACAAGCTCGAGCCTGATTTTCGAGTCGTCTTTGTTCTCCGCGACATGGAAGAGCTTTCGACCGAGGAAACCGCCAAAGTTCTTGGAATTTCGGTTCCAGCGGTAAAATCCCGGCTGTTGCGGGCCCGGCTCAAACTCCGGCAGAAACTGAGCCGCTACTTTCGGCAAGGCAGAACGAATTGAACTGCAAGAGCGTCATCCGCGAGATTTCGAACTACCTCGACGGCGAACTCGAACCGTCCGTGAAACAGGAGCTGGAACAGCATCTCGAAGATTGCGATGATTGCAAGGTGGTGGTCGACCAGGTCAGGTTGACGGTGGATGTTTTTTGTGATTCGAAACCGGTGGAACTTCCGAGCGACATTAAATCGCGGCTCCACGAAGCGTTGCGCCGCAAAATGAAAGAAAAAGGAAACCAGGCTTAGCTCCTAGCTTTTTGCCTCATCCCTCCAAAACGGCAGTTCCCTCCCCAGTTTTCTCTCCCGCGCCAGCGCGTAAACCCGCATGGCCGCAGCCAAATCCCAGGATGCGATACCATTCGACTTGAAGAGCGTCACTTCGGCGTCGCTCGTCCTGCCGGTGGTTTTCCCCGCGACGACTTCGGAAAGCTTCTTGACGCCTGTCCAGCAAATTTCATCGCCATGAAACGCGATGATGAGGTCACCCGCTTCCTGGCGGGACTGCTCGACGGAATCCACGACAATGACGTCGGCACTGGCGACAACTTCGTCGTCCAACTCGCGCTTGTGCGCGTGATTCGCGCCGATGGCATTGATGTGCGTGGCAGGCGCCAGATCTGCGCCAGAAACCACGGGCTGTGCGGCCGTAGTCGCGGTGCACACAATGTCCGCCACGCGCACCGCGTCTGCCGCGGAAGGACTCGGGTGCACGGGTATTCCCAGCCGCTCGGACATCTCATCGCAAAACCTCTCGCGCTTTGCCGCATCGCGTCCGTAGACGCGCGCAGATTCAAGCTTGCGAACCGCGGCAATCGCTTCCAGTTGCGTCCTTGCCTGGCCTCCCGTGCCGATAATTGCCACAACGTGAGAATTTCTGCGGGCAAGATATTTCGTGGCCACGCCGGAGGCCGCCCCGGTGCGCATCTGGCCCATGTAATCCGCCTCGATGATGGCTAGCAAATCGCCGGTGGCCATTTCGTAGAGTGGAACGAGAAACCGCAGCTTGCCGCGCACATAGGTGTACTGCTTCATGGCCACGAAGCCGGCGGAAAAATCGGCTGCAGCCATGTAGTGAAAAAAGCCTCCGCCCGGCAATTCGAATCGCCGCCGCGGATGGACCACCACTTCTCCGGTGGCCTGCTTGCGCGAAATCTCCTCGACCGCCTCAAGCGTCATCGGCATGGTGAGCACCGCGCGCACTTCGGCTTCGCTGATATGCAACGTCATCGCTGTTTTCTCCGCCTCGGCGCTACGACCCCGCAGGGTGCGAACGCCATCGCCGATCTTATGCAATCCGCCTGATCATCATTCTCAGTTGCACAAGATTCCCGGCAACACAGTCTATTTGACTACAGGTTTGGCAGGTTTCATGGTGCCCCGCTTGCTCGAAGGCTCCCCGCCTTGACGAATTCGGCGGACAACCGTCTGAATCAACCGGTAGACACGCTCCTCTTTGTTGCCGCCCATCACGCGAAAACGAAACTCCGGCTCCTCCTTGGGGCCTTTGCCGACGCGAACGGGCATTTGGCCGCACAGATTATTTTCGATGAACGCAGTTTCGTAGCGGCTTCTCTTTGCATACCACGTGTAGACGCGAAGCGCGGTGAAATCGCAGGCTTGGCCCTCGGGTCCGCGGGCGGCGGCAACCAAATATTGTGGCTTGTCGCCCGACGGGTCGCTGACGCGGTTGAGTTCGAACCACGCGAGCGGGCGAAGGTTCGCGGAGGCCACGCCTTCACGCACGGCGTCTGGCAGATCCAGTTCAATAAAACGGGCAACGACCCAGCCCGCAATCGGCACGGTTTGATCCCCGGATTGCGTTGTGGTTGTAGGTTCGGCGACCTGACCAGCGTCTTCACCTGGCGGACGTGTAGCGACGCCGCGGACCAGAAACCAGTCCTCTTTCTTCGTTTCCTGCGGCTCATTCGAGGAATCTTTTTCGTCCGCAACCTGCGCCCAATCGGCCACCGCCCGCCCCACAATCTCCACGGGAGCATTTCGTCCAAATTGATAAAGGCGCGGCTCGGTTCGCCCCGGCTGGACGCGCAAATTCGTGGAGACCTTGGTGCGTCCGCGTGCCTGCACGGGCATCGCTCGCGCTTGGTCCAGGAGCTTGATGCTGCGCAGCCAGAGCGCTGGTTCCATCAAGTGACGGCTGTCGACCCAGCCAATGGCGCCCGCGTTGGTTCGAACCTTTACGTATTCATTGTGCCTGGCAAGCACGTCCACGCGCTCGCCGTAATGCAACGTGCCCACTCGCTCGCGGACTTCGGCGATGCCGCTCAGAAGAGGGGCATCCCGTTCGCTGATAAAGGCTTCGCCCAGCAATTCATGCTTCGGCCGGAGCAACCAGGCAACGAGCGTCACCAGGCAGAGCAGCGGCACTGCAATGAGGAGTTTTCTCTTCATGCGCTGTCCCCGAACGCAGCGCCGATGACGCGCATCCCGTGCGCGCCGATTGCCGAGCGAACCACCCGGCAGATGACTGCGTTCAATCCCGGCGCGTCTCCTCCGCCGTTGACCACACTAATCGTTTTCACTTTCGTCATGATTCTCCGTCAATCAGCTTTATTTGCTGAAGATTGTACCTGAAAGTCTGGCGGCACCGGGGGACGGTGAGCGATTCGCTTTTCTGTTAAAATCCCGCCGCACTCGAAATTAGCTCTTGAAATGAATCGTGGAGGTAACTTCATGAAGTCTCTCAATGCCCTTCAGCCGCTGGGCCTGGTGGCGCTCCGGCTGGCTCTTGGGCTGATTTTTTTCTCCCACGGCTATCCGAAGCTGGCCCATGCGGGTGGTGGGATGCAAGAATTCTTTGTGCAGCACGGTTTGCCGGGGTACTTTGTTTACATCGCGGGTGTATTGGAAGTCTTCGGCGCCATTCTTTTGGCCTTAGGCCTGTTTACGCGCGGAGCGGCGCTGCTACTCGCGATCGAGATGGGCGTAGCTATTTGGAAAGTCCACAGCAGCGGCGGCTATTTGGCGGTGCACAATTACGAATTCCCGCTCGCGTTGTTGACGGCGTGTTTTGCTTTGTCCACGGTCGGGGCAGGGTCTCTTTCGCTCGATGGCCTTCTGTTCGAGGGCAGGATGCGGGCCTGGAGAAACTCAAAGCCAGGCAACTAAATCTCCCCTGAAAAAAATCGGCAGAGTACCACCTTCTGATTATCCGACTGGCCTCCGCTGGCACAAGGGCGCGAGCGCGCTGCTTATCGGAAACGAGTTACTTCTGAGTCTTCCGTTTGCTTGATTGCGCTAATCGTCTAAGAGGCGGCGGCCGCCGACGTAGGAATCACTCCGGCCGGCGCGAGAGGCAGAACGATCCAAAGAATAATGTAAGCGAGAATACCGGTCCCGGCGCATAGGACGGTCAGCAGCCAAAGCACACGGATGACCGTGGGATCCATGTCAAAATAGTCGGCCAGGCCAGCGCACACACCGGCAATTTTCTTGTCGGTGCTGGAGCGCATCAGCTTCTTCTTGCCGCCAGTGGCGGGAGAAAGACCCGGCGCGGGCGTCTCCGGCTGTTTGGCGCCGCAGTTGTAGCAAAACTTGGACCCGACAGCGATTTCCTTGTGGCAGTTTGGGCAAGTCATAGCGTCACCCCACAGAGCGATCTTTCTTGGCGTTCCTACATCATAGTTACGCAAATCGAACCGAAAAAGTTTCCCTCGCAGGAGTCTAAGCCCGGCCGGCTCAGTACTCCAGAAGCTGCTTCACGGCGGCGGTGATGTGTGTTGTCTGCGGCAGGATCACATCTTCCAGCTTCGGGTGGTAGGCGCAGAAAGTATCCATGGCCGCCACGCGCTTTACGGGAGCATCCAATTCATCGAAGAGTTCGTCGGCAATGCGCGCGGCGATTTCGGCGCCATAGCCCCAGCTCAGCATGTCTTCGTAAGCGACGATTACGCGGTGCGTCTTTCGAACGGTTGCGACAATGGCCTCCCAGTCGTAAGGCGAAAGCGAGCGCAGGTCGATGATTTCGACGTTGATGCCCTCACGCTCCAATTGTGCTGCGGCCACTTCGGTGCGATGAACCAGGGCGCCGTAGGTGATGATGCTGAGATCCGAGCCCTCTTTCACCATTCGAGCCTTGCCGAACGGAATCATAAAGTCCGGTCCAGGATTCTCCGAGCGGTTGTAGGGCTGGCGGTAAAGATGTTTGTGCTCGAGGAACATGACCGGGTCGTCGCAGCGGATCGCCGTGCGCAAAAGACCCGCGACGTCGAGCGCGCTGGAAGGCATCACCACGCGAAGACCCGGGCAATGGGCGAAAATCGATTCGCCGCTCTGGCTGTGATACACGCCCCCGCCGGTGAGGTAGCCGCCGATGGCCACGCGCAGCACCACCGGCGCCTTGAACGCTCCATTCGAACGCCAGCGCATCACACACAACTCATCGCGAATCTGCATCATAGCCGGCCAAATGTAGTCGAAGAACTGGATTTCCGCGACCGGTTTCAAGCCGCGGGTGGCCATGCCGATCGCGCGGCCCACGATGCTCGCTTCGGCGAGCGGCGAATTGAAAACGCGGTCGTGGCCGTACTTGCGCTGTAATCCGGAAGTGGCTTTAAAGACGCCGCCCTTCCCCTTCACGTGCTTCAGGTTGTCTTCGCGGCTGGCGTCCGCGACGTCTTCTCCGAAAACGATGATGCGCTCGTCACGCGCCATCTCGTCGGCAAGCGTCGCGGCCACCATTTCGACCATCGTCTTCGGTGCGCCGTGCAATTGCGGTTCCGTATCGAACTCGGAAGACGTGGGATCCAATTCCGGGGAGTAGATGTTCATTCGAATGGAATCGAGGGGAGGTGCTTCTGCGGCAAGCGCTTGGTCGGTGGCTTCGCGCACTTCGTTGTCGATCTCCGCTTGCAGGGATTCGATCTGCTTCTGATCGAGAATGCCTTCACGAACCAGAAAGAGCGCAAATTTCGAAACCGGATCGCGGCGGGCTTCTTCTTCGCGTTCCTCGGGGGACTTGTAAAGCTTTTCGTCGTCGGACAGCGAATGCGAATAGGGCCGCGTCACGTGTGCGTGAATCAGGGCCGGACCGCGCCGCTCGCGGCAGTACTGCACCGCTTCCTTGCACGCCGCATAGCTTTCGAACGGATCGGTACCGTCGCATTCGCCGACATGCAATCCCGGAAATTCGCGCACCAATTTCGAAATGTTTCCGCCTGCCGTTTGGACTTCGATGGGCACGGAGATGGCGTACCCGTTGTCTTCGATAAGGTACAAAAGCGGGAGTTTCTTGGCGCATGCGACGTTCAGCGATTCCCAAAACTCGCCCTCGCTGGTGGCCCCGTCGCCTCCGGAAACATAGACAATCTCATCGGGCTCGTGCCTGACGTATTCGCCGAGCGGAGCTTTTTTCGCTTGCGCGAGAGCCTTCGGGCGCCCTTCGTAATAGAGCGTCGCTTCCGCGGCGCCGACAGCCTGGACGAATTGCGTGCCCGTGCAGGAAGACTTGCTGACGATGTTCCACTTCGGATGGCCCCAATGCGA
>QHYF01000466.1 GCA_003224075.1 Acidobacteriota bacterium | reverse complement strand
GGAAGCCGATGACCGCGATGGCGATACTCGATCCAGCGATAAAAGAGTATCCGAAGATGGGTTTGCGAGCGAAGGTGGGGATGATTTCGCTGGTCACCCCCATCGCCGGGAGAATCATGATGTAGACGGCGGGGTGCGAATAGAACCAGAAGAGATGCTGGAAAAGAATGGGATCGCCGCCCAGTGCCGGATTGAAGAAGCCGAGGTGAAACATGCGCTCGAGACCGGCCAGCAAAAGCGTGATGGCAACGACGGGGGTACCCAAAACCATCACGAGGCTGGTGGCATAGTGTGCCCAGGCGAAGAGCGGAAGCCGAAACCAAGTCATCCCGGGCGCGCGCATCGTGTGAATGGAGACGATGAAGTTGAGACCGGTGAGAATTGAGGAAAATCCGTTGATGAAGATGCCGAGGACCGCCGGCGTCACCGCGGAATTCGAATAGACGCTGCTGAGCGGGGTGTAAAACGTCCAGCCGGTGTCCAACCCGCCGGTGCCGAAGGAATACAGGACGAAGCAGCCGCCAATAATGTAGATGTACCAGCTCAGAAGATTGATTTTCGGAAAAGCGAGATCCTTCGCGCCAATCATCATGGGGATCAGGAAATTCCCGAGGACGGCGGGAATCGAAGGGATGAGGAAAAAGAAGATCATTGCGACGCCGTGCATGGTGAAGAGTTTGTTGTACGTTTCCGGCGTAACCAGGTAACCGCTGGGCGTCAGGAGGTGAATGCGGATCATGGTGGCAAAGAGGCCGCCGATGAAAAAGAAGAAGGTCACCGAGGCGAGATACAGAAGCGCGATGCGTTTGTGGTCGGTGGTCAGCAGCCACGAACGGATGCCATAGGTGGCATTCAGATAGTGTTCTCGCGGCATTTGATGATCCGGCGATGGAGGCGTCTTGCTCATGACTTATCTCTTCTCCGAGGGCGGAGCAATTCCAGCGCCCTTGCCAGGAGCCGGCTGT
>QHYF01000465.1 GCA_003224075.1 Acidobacteriota bacterium | reverse complement strand
GCCCGGCTTGGTGGGGCGGAACCACATGGTGTTGTAATGTCCCGGAACAACGTCCATTTTCACGCGGAACGCGGGAACGTAGAAATCGTGAATGACGTCCTCGCTGGCGAGGGTCAGGCGCACATTGCGGCCCACGGGAACGTGCAATTCATTGATTTCTTTCAGGCCGTTGGGCTGCTGCGCTTTCCACATCCACTGCTTGGCGATGACATAAACGTCGAGCGTATCCTGCGGCGTATGGCGATAATCCACGTATACGACCGCGCCCCAGCCAAACATGGCCATCGCTAAAATCAGGGGAACGATCATCCAGGCGGCCTCGAGCCGCGAGTCGCCGTGGATAGGAACGCCAACGGCGTTGGCTTCCTTGCGGTGGTATTTGAAGAAAAAAAAGACAATGGCTAAAGTAATGGCGACCGCGAAGAAGAAGCACACGGCGCTGATAAAAAGCATCAGGGCGTCCACGTGCGGCGCGAAGTTGGACGCCTGCTCCGGATACAATGGTAATTGCGACTGCACGGCTTACCGCGCTCCCCGCTCAGCAGAACCGCGAAGTGGCCGACGCAAGTTCGTGGCCGCCACAGTTTCACGGCGCCGGAAAATCAAAATTCCGCCGATAATGCATAGAATCGTCAGGACACCGCCGAGCCGGATGATCTTGAGAATCGAAGCGCTGTACCTCGCGCTCGACGGGTCGTAGTGATAGCAATACAGCAAGACGTGATCGATGGGCGTGCCAATCCTTCCCGCAGATGCGTCCACGAGGCCGAGGCGCATGTCGCGCCCCGGATATTCGACGCCGTAGAAGTAGCGCGAAATGCGTCCGTCTGAAGTAAGAACCATAACCCCGCTCGCGTGAGCGAACAGACCGGACTTCGCATCGAAGGAGAAACGGAAATTTGCGGCCTTGGTCGCCGCGTCAATCGATTCCTGCGAGCCGGTGAGGAAATGCCAACCAGAATCCGTTTCCGGACGGCGGAAGCGGGCCAGGGCTTTCTTCTTCTTTTCCGCGGCCATCTG
>QHYF01000165.1:6301-7253 GCA_003224075.1 Acidobacteriota bacterium | reverse complement strand
GTGATTGATTCTAAAGAGCACGCTTTCGGTTGATTGTAGCCACTGGGAAAGCCGTCAAAAAAGAGAAAGTGGCAAGGCTCCACCGGCAAGAGCGGGGGTAAACTGCCGGACTTCAGAAACATCGCAGTATTACCTGGCGTATATATTACCAAATAACTACCGATTAGTCAAGGAAAATATTTGAGAAATCTGCGGCGAATACCTTAATTGAAACTGCTCGGATGACGGACCGGCGGGAAGCCCAAAGGGCTACGTGCTGAACGAGTCGGGCCACCGGACGGAGCGACCGGAGAATTGCACGCCCACGTAAAAGCCGCCTTTTGACCGGGGCTGGCAATACACGACGCGGGCCGGTTGAGAGAACTCACCTGCCGGTGGAGTAAGGAGAGGCTCTTCCCCTGGCTGCCAGAGGCGCTTGGTCAGCACGCGAGCGCCGTGAGGGCTGATATTCCGCGTAACGGTCCTTTCGGAAAAACGAGGCTCCTTTATTGTCATGAGGGAGACGGGGACAACCGCGTGGGAGCGCTTCTCAATTCTTCCTTCGAAAAGCAACTTACGACGACCTAGCGGTGGAGTAGGAGCGTCCATAACTGGGTCAAATCCTCCCAATCGAAGCAACTACTGCTTTGAGAGTTGTCTGCCCGGCTTCCCCCAGTACTTCATAGCATTGAGTGCGGGGAAGACAATCGCGGAAAGGCTGTATTTTCATGGCCGGTAATCACCTTAGTACCGCCGGACTCGTCGCGAACATTCATTAAGGTTGAGGCCCTTTCCAACTGGGGCGGAATCTTCGATCGGCAGGAAAAACGCGGCCTCAGGATGACACTTTAGCGTGATATTTAGGCAGAACTTCCCGTCCATAGACGTCGAGGGTTTTTTCCTCGTCGCCGCACATCAGGCAAATATTGAATTGGGTGACGCCAACAGAACGCAGGTGGTCCAATTTCTTGCG
>QHYF01000165.1:0-6264 GCA_003224075.1 Acidobacteriota bacterium | reverse complement strand
TCCACGACTTCATCGCTGACGAAATCGGCGTTGTCGCTGCCAACTTCGCAGTGGTGGAGGTAGTCGTACTTGCCGCGGTCCTTCACAAAGGAAGTCAGGGCGGGGGGCAGCTCTTCCGGCTTGTATTTGGAGATCAGGTCCATCACATGATTGGAGACGAGCGCGGGAAACCAGCGAACGTGTTCGCGCGCGATCGCCAGATCGTCGGAGGCCCAAACGGGCGCGGCGGCCATCACTTCAAACTTGCTGAAGTCGCGGCCCGCTTCCTTTGCGCCTTCGCGAACGAATCCGAGGCACCAATCGATCAAATCGGGATCGGCAAACTGGAGAATCACGCCATCGCCGATGCGGCCGGCAGTGCGAAGCGCCTTCGGGCCGTAGCCCGCAACCCAGACGCGGGGAACCTCGCCGTTGCTCCAGGGAAATCGTGTGGGTACGCCGTCAAGTTCAACCGTTTTCCCGGCATTCAAGTTGCGAAACACACGCACAAATTCTTCCAGCGTGTCGAGTGTCGTCGGCTTCTTTCCCAGCACGCGACGCGAACTGTCGCCACGGCCGATGCCGAGTTCCATGCGTCCGTGGGAGGCAAGATTGAGCGTGGCGAAGAGGCTGGCGGAGACGGTGACGTCGCGGACCGCGGGATTCGTGACGCAGGTGCCCAAACGCATGTTTTTCGTATTGGCGGCCATCAGGGTCAAAAGAGGAAAAGGTTCCTTCCAGATGACGTGCGAATCGAAGATCCAGCCAAAAGAAAAACCGCAAGCCTCGGCCTGGCGGGTAAGACTCAGGATTCGCTCGATAGAGATGTCTGGCTTGATGGTGATGCCGAAGTCCATGGAAACGCACCCTCCTCAGTCCGCCGGCTGAGCGACAGGCTCAACCCGATGCATCAAAACGAAGTACGCCGCGAAACTGACCAGGAAGCCCACAAACCACGCATAGTTATACAGGACGCGCAGGGGCGGGACCACCAAGCCGATGAAGGCGACTCCTGCCCCCGCCGCCAGCGCCACGATGGCCGCCCAATGGAAACCGCGCGAGTATTCGTAGCGACCATCCCGCTCGTAGAGATCCTCGACGACGAGGAGTTTCTTGCGCACGACGAAGTAGTCGCAGATGAGAACGCCGGCGATGGGACCCAGGAAACCGGAATATCCGACAAGCCAGCCGAAAATGTAGCTGCCGTAGTCCGCCATCAATTTCCAAGGCTGCATGAGGATGCCCACGGCACAGGTGATGAGGCCGCCGGCGCGGAAACTGATGCGGCGCGGAGAAAGATTGGAGAAATCATTCGCCGGAGAGACGACATTGGCGGCGACGTTGACGTTGAGCGTGGCCATCAGCAACGCAATCATGGCGAGGACGACCGCCCAGGGATTGCCGAGCCGAGCGAGGACCGAGACGGGATTCCAAAGAGCTTCGCCAAAAATGATCAGAGTGGCGGAAGTGACGGCGATGCCGATGAAGGAGTAGAACGTCATGGTGGCGGGGAGGCCAAGCGCCTGGCCGACGATTTGATCGCGCTGGCTGCGGGCGTAGCGCGTGAAATCCGGAATGTTCAGCGAGACGGTGGCCCAAAATCCGACCACACCGGTAAGCGAAGGAACAAAGAAGCGGAAAAATTCTCCGAAGGTTTGGAATTTCGAGGGCGTCGCCAGCATGGGGCCGAACCCGCCGGCTTTTTCCCGCGCCCAAAGCAACAAAGCGAATCCGATGAGCAAAAGAAAAGGAGCGGAGATGCCCTGGAGGAAACGAATGGTTTCGATACCGCGCACAATCACCAGCACGTTCAGAAGCCAGAAAAAAGCAAAGCAAACAGCCGGGCCGTAGTGAAAGTGGGCCCAGCCCGGCGCCAGGGCCACGATCATGGCATTGATGGCTTCGCCGCCGATCCAGGTTTGAATGCCGAACCAGCCGCAGGCGACCAGGGCGCGCAGGATCGCGGGGACATTAGCGCCGAGAACGCCAAAGGAAGCGCGGGCAAAAACTGGAAACGGGATGCCGTAGCGGGCGCCTGCGTGGGCGTTCAGAAGCATGGGGATCAGAACCAGCACGTTGCCGAGAAAGACAGTAAAGAGGGCCTGCTTCCAGTTCATCCCGCCAGCAATCATGCCGCTGGCGAGCATGTAGGTGGGGATGTTCACGCTCATGGAAATCCACAAGGCGGCGTAGTTGTAGGTGCGCCAGCGGCGGCGCTCACTGGCGACGGGAGCGAGATCCTTATTGTAGAGCCCGCTGCCGCGAATGGTTTCGGCGCGAAGGGCAGGGCTGTGAGTTTCGCTCATCGAGAAGGTTCACCCAAGTCCGCCAGCATATACCAGACAGGCCGGTCGAAGGCGCGCGGCACAAATCAGTTTGCCGCTTCAGAGGTCTCCGCGGCGCGGGTGCGCGTGATTTCGCCGTAGGATTCCGGCCGGCGGTCGCGGTAAAACTGCCAGGTGTCGCGGACTTTCTGGATTTCATCGAGGTTGAGGTCGGCGACGAGCAATTCATCCTTGTCGCGGCTGGCCTGGGCCACGATTTTTCCGCGGGGATCACAAAAATAGCTCTTTCCGTAGAATTCGCCGATCTTCCAGGGATGCTCGGTGCCAACGCGGTTGATGGCGGCGACGAAATAGGCGTTGGCAACGGCGTGGGCGGGCTGTTCGAGCTCCCACAGGTATTCGGAAAGGCCGGCGACGGTTGCCGAAGGGTTGTAGACGATTTCCGCGCCGTTGAGCCCGAGGATTCTGGCCCCTTCCGGGAAATGGCGGTCGTAACAGATATACACGCCGATGCGGGCGTGGCGGGTCTGAAAAACAGGATAGCCGGCGTTTCCCGGCGTGAAGTAAAACTTTTCCCAAAAGCCCGGATGACAATGGGGAATATGATGCTTGCGGTATTTGCCGAGATAACGGCCATCGGCGTCAATCACCGCAGCAGTGTTAAAGTAAACGCCGGTCATTTCGACCTCATAGACGGGCACGACCAGCACGATTTGGTATTTCTTCGCGAGTTTTTGCATCAATGAAACCGTGGGGCCGGCCGGGACGCGCTCGGTCAGTTCATACCAGCGGGTCTGCTGTTCCGCGCAGAAGTACGGACCGTAAAAAAGCTCCTGCAGCCCAAGAATCTGTACTTTTTTCCTGGCCGCCTCGGCGATCAGGCGCTCGTGCTTGGCGATCATCTTCTTTTTGATTTCGCCGAGGGAGAATTTTTCCGGGGACCATTCACATCGAGCCTGAATCAGGCCGCAACGGACCATACGGGCCATGTCACACCTCCCGAGCAGCAGGCAAAAAGTCTACTCCGCAGGCCGTCGGCCTACAAGGTTCTGATGGAGAACTCTAAGTGGCTTGTTTTGTGTGGATGCAGTTGCATTCGCGTTTCGGCTCACGGAAAGAGCGGCGAAAAAGTAGCACCGGAATTGGACAAGAATGTGCGAGGGAAGGGGTCAAGCGACGCGATCGGCCTCCAATGAGAGCAAATGCCGAAGGATAAAGATTAAGTAAGAAGAGAGCTTTTATTGCCCAAAAAGGCTAGGTTATTACCCTATACCTTAAGTTTATGGGGCTTGGGGGCAGGTAATTTTGCGGGGGAGGTAGAGCCTTTTTACCCGGAATTCATTTGGCAGCCCACTGAAAACAAAGGCTTTGGGATTGGCCGGGGGCTTGCATCCTCTGGACCAGTGGGGGAGGCGAGCCGAGGATCCCTTTAGGGGATTGAGGGCTGGGCCGGTTCGCGACTCCCCCCTTCACTTTCGCCGATTTACCCCAAACCACCCCGAACATATCCGAACTCGGCGAAAGTGTGTGTCCTCTGGATGTCAGAGACTGGAAGTCAGGGGTAGAAGAAGCTCCCGAAAAGCCAGGCGCGGTAAGAGGGCGGGGGGATGGAAGGCGACCCCGCGCGGCTACCGTGTATTGTAATCGCTGAGCGTCAGAACAAGCATGATCGCCAGCCAGAAGACGGAGCTTACGATCACAAGATGAGTGCGCCTCGGGCTGTAACGCGCGTGCATGAAGTAGAGGACGACAAGCGTGGCCTTAAACGAGGCAATGGCGAGGGCGATGACGATATTGAACGGACCAAAGTTCCGAAATGCGGCCCACACGGTGAGCCCCGTGCCAGCCATCAGCGACAAGAAGATCATGACGTAAATTTTTGGAGAAACGATGTGTTCGGACACGCGTTACTCTCCCAAATGCTCCTAGCGATGCCTGTCAATCAGATATAAAAGCGGAAACAAATAGATCCACACAATATCCACGAAGTGCCAGTAGAGGCCCACGATCTCTACGGGCGTGTTGTACTGCGGCGTGAAGCGGCCTTTGAAAGAGCCCTTGATGAGCCAGATCAGAAGCCCTGCGCCGACAATCATGTGCAGGGCGTGCAGGCCGGTCATGCCAAAATACAGGGAAAAATAAAGCTGAGCGTGTGCGTTCAGGTCGGGATCTTTGGCAAAAGCCTTCTCCAACTCCTCCTTTTCGACGGCCATATCGCTGGGTTTATCCGCGGCGGTGGGGTGCGCAGTTCGGTACATCACGTCGAAGTCGTGGCCGGGAATGAGATGGTGGTCGAACTTCTGCTTGTATTCGATCACTTTGATGCCAAGGAACACGGTGCCGAGAGCAAGCGTGGCGATCAGGAAGATACTGACGAGCTGCTTCTTTCCGACTTGAGCCGACCAGACGGCCATGGCCATGGTCAAGCTGCTCATGATCAGGAAGGCCGTGTTGAAGCCGCCGAGCTCGATATCGAGCGTGTTGCTGCCGACGCCGAAGGCCGTGCTGAACGCCTGGCGGTTGATGGTGTAGGTCATGAACAGGCCACCGAAGAACAACACTTCGGTGACCAAAAAGACCCACATTCCGAGGGCAGCAGATTCCTTTTGCTGCTCGAGCGTTTGAAAGTGTCCGTACAGTTCTCCGGTGCGGTGCACTCGGTTCTCCTTTTTTCTTTCAGCTCGTGGCTAACACTGCGCCACTTAACGCGAAATCATCCCACCGTTTTGGTCGTCGAACGGCTACCAAGACTGAGCCGACGCCATCATCCAATCCACCTGCACGCTTCTCAATGAGCGGCACTGATTACGAATAGCCATGCAAACGTTAAGTAGATACTCGCTCCGTAGATACTTCTCCTTATGGAGACGATCTCTTGGGTTCCTCTCAAGCGCGAAGCAACTACTACGGCGCTAAGACATAGCAATAGATTGATAACACCTATTTGCCAAGGCGCAGGCATGACTTCGGTTAGTGTCTTTATTGCGCCTGCGCTTAGTAGATTTTCCTGAAACGTAGCGAGTCCAACCAATACCAGCAATACCCCTAAAGCGACCGAAACAAGAGCCAATGCCCACGGCGCTAGGGGGAGGTCTCCGCTTCCGCTGGAATTCAGTCTGCGGTATCGACGCCACGCCCTCCAAACCAACCACATGGGAATTACAGCGAAAATACCCGCGTAAGCCAAATACCAGAGTTTCATCAGACATCTCCTGCGCGGCTCTACACGCCGCAATCGCTACGCGTCCAACACCCCCTACAGCGGTAACGGCAGTACTGCACCCTACAAATCGGTTCCGCGAACTAGTCGTCTCCAGGAACGGGGGCAAGCGGCGAACCCGCAGCCAAGCCAAGATCCGGCCGGTTCTTGTAGTCGTATGGCTCCCAGGTTACTTCCGGCGTGACATGGAAATTTTCTGTCGGTGGCGGTGAATCCGTCTTCCACTCCAGACCGGTGGCGGGCCAGGGGTTCGGGCCAGCGACCTTGCCGTAGCGCATGGACCAGATCAAGTAGGCCATCGGCAGCAAATAGCCGAGCGCCAGAACGGACGCCCCCGCAGTGGACAATACGTTGAGCACCTGGAACTCCGGCGGATAGGTGTGATAACGCCGGGGCATCCCCAGGTAGCCAAGTATGAACTGCGGGAAGAACGTCAGATTGAAGCCGATAAAGAGAACAACAGCCGCGAACCGGGAAAGCGCTTCCGGATAAAGCTTGCCGGTAATCTTGGGCCACCAAAAATGCAGGCCGCCGACGTAACCCATGACCGCGCCACCGACCATGATGTAGTGGAAGTGCGCGACGACGAAATAGGTGTCGTGAATGTGAATGTCCAAGCCGAGGCAGGCGAGGAAGAGTCCGGTGAGGCCGCCAATCAGAAAAAGCCCGATGAAACCGAGGGCGTAGAGCATGGGCGTGTCCCAGGAAATCGAACCTTTATAAAGCGTCGAGGTCCAGTTGAAGACTTTGACCGCCGAGGGAATCGCCACGACGTAGCTG
>QHYF01000130.1 GCA_003224075.1 Acidobacteriota bacterium | reverse complement strand
GAAGTTATCCACGGCAAGGGCGGGGAAAAGATTGAGCGCGCCTTGATTCTGCGCACCCGCCGGGCCGGTGAAGACCTTAGTATCGGTGAAGGTGAAGGCGGGCAGGCCCAGCTTCGCGTCGGTCGAGACACCGACGTAGACGCTACGGAGCGCTCCACCCGTAAGGTTTTCCGTTACGCTGTCCGGAGCCACAAAGATCGAGTAGAGGTTTCCGCCGCTCGGGCAGCTGCTGCTCCGGTCCACCTTGATCTGCCCAGCGACGTTTGCGCTGTTGGAGGCGGGGATTCCGCCTGCGACGGGGAATGTCTGGGGATCGATGGCTTCACCGAAGCCATTCACATAGGTCAAGCCGCCGTCGTTCGAGCGCTGCACCTCGATGTTGAACGTGGGCACATCATGGTAGTTCAGGTAGACGGTGTGGTCGCCCGTGCCGTCAATCCATTGGCGGTCGTCGCCCGGAATCAATGCTGCGGCAACATTGGGCGCGCTGAAGTGGTCACCCCGGTCCGTGGAGTGAGTCGCGGTGACCCCTGGCGCGAGCGTCAGGCTCACTAGGGCTAGATTCGGCGTGCTGCTGATCGGATAGTTCACCGCAATGTCCACGTCGCCGCCGCCCAAACCGAGTCCAAGAGGGTCCAGACTGTTGTTAGCGCAGCCGCCTTGCGACGCATTGAAGATGCCGCAGTTGTCCGGCTGGCCTTCGTATTTGAACGGGTACGTGCCGTCGCCGTTTGCCGGGGGGTCAACCACGGGGGACCAACGATGCAGGTCGACGCCACCGGGTACGCCGCGGATGCTTGAGACATACACCGTGCCTTGCGCATCAACGCGCACGCTGGGCTCGAGTCCCCGCACAATGAAAGAGACCCCAGAGTTCGCGATCGGCGCGAGTAGCGGCAGTGGCAACTCCTGGTTGTCGCTGAACCCGTTTACCGCTCCCACGGAGCCGTTGCCCACCAGCAGAGCCAACGCACCCACCAGACACGCGAGGCCAAGGGCTAGACCAAAATGCAATCGAGCTTTCATATGGACCGCCCCTTTACGTTTAATCATCGTTTCCTCCAGATTTTGCACACTTTATGAAGAGCCACCTCAACGAAAGTGGAGTAGCTTTGGACGGCCCTGTTGATCCTGGCCTGCCTTCTAGAACGTATATGCGCCGTCGTAAATCGAGGAAACACCGGAAATTCTCTACAGAAAACGCCTGAATTAGGGACAACTATTCCGGTCCAGGAATCCGCTTGTGGGAACTTGTAGCGCGCCAGCGACTCTTGCGACCAATTCTGGATGGATAACGAGCCAACCGGAAGTTATTCCGGTCCAGAAGTCCGCATCTGGGAAGTTGCCATTGCTGGAGTCACATCGCCGCAAGGCCGGCATCGCAGAAAATGACCCAGTGCCAGGGACCGGTTTGCTTGTGCCCAAAGCTGTGGCGGCCCTAGAATACAAGAGCGGCTACGGGCATCATCCGCAACTCCGCATTCATTCCGCTGCCGCGAACATTCGCTTCAAGTTTTTTATATCTTCATTCGAAAGGACTCATGTCCCCTGAGGGCCTCTTATGAATCTTGCTGAATTTGTTGAAGGGCGCCGCGACCAGCACTTGGCGGAGCTGTGTGATTTCTTGCGAATCCCGAGCGTCAGCGCCAAAAGCGAACACAAGCCGGACATCGAACGAGGTGCGCGCTGGGTGGCCGATAACCTGCGTGCCGCCGGATTTAAAACGGTTGAGATCGTACCCACGAATCTCCACCCACTCGTCTATGCGGAATCTCTGGAAGCTCCGGGCAAACCCACCATCCTCTTTTACGGCCACTATGACGTGCAGCCTCCCGAGCCTCTCGATCTTTGGACCTCTCCTGCGTTCGAACCTACCGTTCGAAACGGCAACCTCTTTGGACGCGGCACCGCCGACGACAAAGGCCAGGTCCACATTCACCTGAAAGCATTCGAATCTCTCCAGAAAGCCAATGGCAAGCTTCCCGTCAACGTGAAGGTCTTGATCGAAGGAGAAGAAGAAGTCGGCAGCGTCAGCCTCTGGGACTTTGTCCAGAGAAATAAAGAGAAGTTGAGGGCCGATGCGCTTCTGGTTTCCGATACGTCCATGCTTGGGAAAGGCGTCCCCTCCATCACTTACGGATTGCGCGGCCTGAATTACTATCAAATTGAACTGACCGGCCCGGCGCGCGACCTCCATTCCGGTGTTTATGGCGGCGCCGTCCCCAATCCCCTCACCATCCTGGCGGAGCTCTTCGCCAAGCTTCACGACAAAAATTTTCGGGTCACCGTCCCCGGCTTTTACGATCAAGTCGCCACGGTTTCGAACGCCGAGCGCAAAGCGCTCAATGCTCTCCCCTGGAAGAAAAAAGATTTCGAGAAAGCGGTCGGCGCGCCCGGCTATTTCGGCGAGAAAGGTTTCACTACCGTCGAACGGCTTTGGATTCGCCCGACGTTCGAATTGAACGGCATCTGGGGCGGCTACCAGGGGGAAGGCGCCAAGACCGTCATTCCGTCAAAAGCTTATGCGAAATTCTCGACGCGCCTGGTGCCCAACCAGAATCCGCAAAAGATCGCCAAACTCGTGGAGAAGCACATTCGAAAGCTTTTGCCGAAAACGGTTCATTGCAAGTTTGAAGTCCTGAGCACCGGAAAACCCTGGGTGGCTCCCTACCACGCGCCGATTTTCCAGAAGGCTCAGGCCGCTCTCGAAAAGGGTTTTGGCAAAAAAGCTGTGTTCATTCGCGAAGGCGGCTCGATTCCATTCGTTACCCAGATGCACGACACATTTAACGTGCCGTGCGTGTTGCTCGGTTTCGGTTTACCTGACGAAAACGCACACGCCCCCGACGAGCACATCGCCCTGGAAAACTATTTCGGCGGAATCAAGGCCGTCGCCCACTTCTACGCAGACTTGGCCACCCTGTAACTGCAAACAGACCCCATAAGCACCGCGTACCAGCGCGGTAAATCGCTGGATGTCAGGAGACGCCTTGCTCGGGGTTGTGACGACCCCTGTGCGATACGTGCGCGATAATCTAGTGCAAATTTGGGCCTGGACCCGCGCCTTTCGAAACAGCGCACGTCGCCAAAGCGCATTTTTAGCGGTGATTTCCACATGCCGTTCAAAAAATTCGCATTTTTTCAGCCTTTTTTGCGATTTTTCCTTGCGTTCCTGTGTTTCCTTGGCTATAGTGCCTTCCGGCCCGGGTCTTTTCGCAGAAAAACAAGGGGGTAGTGGGCTCGCGGCCTGCCCCGATTGCATCGGGGTCTGCTCTGATCAAAGCAGAGTACAAAGACAATTCAGGAGGATAAGCAGACTAGATGGCCAAGCCACTGAGCAAGACGAAGGTCGTATCCCACATGGCCGAGAAGGTCGGCACACCGAAGAAAACCGCAGCTCTCTTTTTTGACGAGCTCTTCAAGCTCGCGGTGAAGGAAGCCAAGGGCGCCGCAGGCAAGTTTGTGATTCCGGGCATCGGCCGCGTCGTAAAGGCGCATCGCAAGGCCCGCATGGGGCGCAACCCCCAGACCGGTGAACAAATCAAGATCAAGGCGAAGACGGTAGTCCGCCTGCGCCCATCCAAGGCGTTCAAAGACGCTGTACTGAAGTAGGCGCAGTTTCATTTGAATTTCGGCCCCCGGCGGCTTGAGCAATCAGGCTCCCGGGGGCTTTTCTCTTTGCGAGGTCTTCAGAGAGTTTTGACGTACGCAACCACGTCCTTGATTTGCGCGGGCTCCAGCACGTCTTTGAAGGGCGGCATCTGCGAGTCACCGTTTTCGATCCAGGCCTTCAGCGACTCCGTGGTGACCTTGTTTCCGTTCACCAAGAAGGTCCCCCGCTTGGAAATTCCTTTGAGGCCAGGCCCAATCTTCTTCTGGTCGCTGTCCGCGAAATGACAAAGGGCGCATTTCTTGTCGAATACTTCCTTCCCTTTGGCCGCGGACCCCGACGATCCATGACTCGCAGCTTTCGTGCTTGTTTTTGCCGGCGGGTCCTGCGCCACGAGCGCTCCGGCCACCGCTAGAATTGCGATCCCAAGAATCAGATAATTCCGCCTCACTCTGCCCCCTTATATTTCGAATTGTCGCCCGACCGGGACGGGTCCATTCGAGCGCGCCCGCCAGCGGTCAATTCATGCGTTGCCGCCAGGCGATGAACTGCCTTGCAACTTTCTTATTTTCTCCGTTTGGCAATCGAATTTCCACTCTCATCTCCTGTACGAAGGACGGGTTCCCACCAAGCACGTTCGGAACTTTCGTACTTTTGACGCTTGCAAAACCATGTGCTAACTATGTGGCTTATGAGCATGGAAACCCTCACGCGGGCCTGGGAAGTTTTGCAAGACGCCTACCAGGCGCAGATGGAAGGCGACTACGATCGCGCCGTTGAGCTCTATCAATCGTCGCTCGAACTGCATCCCACCGCGGAAGCTCACACGTTTTTGGGCTGGACCTATCATTTCCAGGGGCGCATCGAAGATGCCATCGCCGAATGCAAGCGCGCCATCGAGATCGACCCGGATTTCGGCAACCCGTACAACGATATCGGCGCCTACCTGATCGAACAGAGCCATTACGATGAGGCGATCCCGTGGCTCGAACGCGCCGTCGAAGCGCCGCGCTACGAGCCGCGCCACTTTCCGCACTACAACCTGGGCCGCGCCTACCTTGGAAAAGAGATGTACAGCCACGCGATGCGCTGCTTCCAGGAAGCGCTGGAAATCGAGCCGCGCTATTCATTGGCGCGCCAGGCCCTCGAAACGCTTCGCCGCATGGTCAACTGAAAAAAAAGTTGACAGTCGACAGTTGAAAGTTCAAAGCAAGACAAATCCTCTAAAAAATGACGGGCGCGTGCGACGGTCACAGTTGATAGTCCCGACCGGTCTTGATCTCCGGTCCCGAGCCGTTCGGCAACTCCGATTGAAAGTTCAAAGCCGACAAAACCTTTCCATATACGACGGCGCTGCGCGAATTCATGACGAGTGCTCCTGCGCGCTGGGTTTGACGACGCGGTCGTAAATCAACAGCAGCAGCGCGGTCAGCATGCCAACCCCCGAAATCACCCACCACACACGCTGAGGCTGGTGCGCCACTTCGGCGAACCGGTGCATGACGCGGCCGCCGAACCAGCCGCCGATGAGCGAGCCGATGCCGATCGGCAAAAACGCGAAGCCCATGTAGGTTCCCTGCTGTCCGGGAGGCGCGAGGCGCGAAATGTATTCGTAATAGCGCGGGGCTTGAATCATTTCGCCCAGTGCGAGGACAAGGATGGAAACAACCGCGCCAAGAATCGTAGGTTGGAAGGCGATGACGAGCCAGGAGAGCGATGAAACGAGAGTTCCCAGAATCACTGCATCGAAAGCAGGGATGCTGCGAATCAGGTAGTTGATCAACAGCGTGAAACAGATGACCGCGAGGCCGTCGGTGACGAGGATGAACTCGACGTCGGCATCGGCGCTGATATAGCCGTGGATGTAGCCGGGGAGGGAGATGTACTGCTGCCAGAAAACGACCCAGTAGCCGGTAAAAATCAGCAGAAACAGCATGAATTTGGGGTTGGACAAAACGGTCAGGAAATTCCGCAGCGTTTCGGCAATGCTGGGCGTGGGGCCGTCGCTGGCGCGCTTGGGCTCGCGGAAGAAGAGGAGAACCGCGAAGAACATGGCGAAGACGCTGAGGGCTGCAACGCGAAATACGTTTTCGACGCCGAGATGACGGTGAGCCCAAGACGCTACGTAAGGGCCGGAAGCGCCGCCAATGTTGACCATGGTGTAGTAGATGGAATAGCCGATGGAGCGCACGTTTTCCTTTGACGCGCGAGCGGTTGTCCCGACGACGCAAGGCTTGACCAGCGAAACTCCCAGAGCGGGCAAAACCAGAATGAAGCCCACAAAAATCGCCGGCGGAATTGCGGCCCTCGCCGGAGCCAGCCACGGGGCGCCAAGCGAACCGAGCAGAAAATAGGCCGCAGCGAGAATCAGGTAAGCGAGCGAGAGAGCGCGGCGGAAGCCGAGGCGATCGGCGGCCGCTCCGCCGAAGATCGCGAGGAACCAGACCATGCCGCCGAAAATTCCGGTGAGCGTGCCGGTCTGTTCGGTGGGGAAATTCAGCTTTTCGTGGAGATAGTTGGCGAGAGAGGCGAACGCACCGTAGTAGGAGAGGCGCTCGAAGATCTCGCTGATGTTGGCGACCCAGAAGGGCCACTCGAAACCGGTTCTTATCTCGTCCAAACGCTGGCTGAGGCTCATTCCTCCCCCGGACGCAAGCGCAGCGATTGTACTGGAAGTTGACAGTCGACAGTTGAAAGTTGAAAAGGAAGCAGGTA
>QHYF01000129.1 GCA_003224075.1 Acidobacteriota bacterium | reverse complement strand
TTTCACATTGTGGAGCTGATGCAGCCGGTCACGGAAATCCCGGTCGCGCCGCCCCCTCCGGAGGTCAAACCCAAAGTTAAGCCGCCGGAGCCAAAGCCGGTCGATCCTGAACCGGTGAAGCTAAACCCGAAGCAGCCGCACGTCTTCCTGACGGCGAAGGCGGAGGCGCCGAAGCTGCGGACGGTAGAAGCGAAGCCCGTGGAACTGAATGCCGCTTTTGACAAGGTGAAAATTGACGTACCGACGAACCAGCCGAAGAGGCCGAAGGATGACGTGAAGGTAGGCAATCTCTCCATGGGGAGCGCCGCACCGGCCACGGTGGTTGCTCCGTTGAACAAAGTACAAACCGGAGGATTCGGCGATCCCAACGGAATTCCGGGCAAGGGTGATCCGAACAAGGGCACGAACGTCAATCGACGCGGCTCGCCGGCTTTGCCGGGCGGGCCCGGATATGGCAACGGCACAGGCGGCGATAAAGGAATTCGCGGCACCGTGGCGAGCACGGGCTTCGGCAATGGAATAGCGAATCCTCCACCGCCCGCGAAACGCGGTACGATCCAGTCGACAGGATTTGCGGATCAAACCGTGGCGACGGAAGCGCCAAAGAAAAAAGCCGTGGCAAGCGAAGGCGACACGACGCCTGTTGCCATTCTGGACAAACCACGCCCCGTGTACACCGCAGAAGGGCGTACTCTAAAAATAGAAGGTGACGTTGTTCTTGAAATGGTGTTCCTGGCAAACGGCACCGTCCAGGTGAACCGCGTCGTGAGCGGTTTGGGTCATGGTCTCGATGAAGCCGCGACTCGCGCGGCGCAACAAATTAAATTCAAACCGGCCAAGCGCGAAGGCCAGCCGGTGGATTTTCCGGCGCGCGTGCGGATTGAATTCCGTTTGGCGTACTGAGGGGAGAGAGAAAATGCGCAAGGCAGCTACAACCGTCCTCGTTCTGGCATTGAGCGGGCTGGGATCGACCGCCGCAGCGGCGCCCAAGCCGGCCGACCAGCCGCGGACCATGGAAGAAGTCATCGATCGCGTCATCACCAACGAAAACCGGGCCAACCAACAGATCAGGCAGTATTCGCCGCTGGTTGAGACGTACATTCAGAATCTGAGGCCCGATAAGGATCTTGGCTACGTCCCCGCGGGCGACAAGTATTTCCTCGGCCGCGCGGATTTCTCAAAGGGTGTCACCCTCGTCTCGCTGACGGACACGAATGGCAAGGGGAAAAAGATTTTCGGGTCGATCGGCAACTTCTTTTCCTTTGCGATGCAGTTCCTGCCGGACGGCTTCCTGCAGATGATCTTTATCGACACGAACGGCTTTGACAAGCAGCACTACAAGTTCGATTACGTGCGCCGGGAATTCGTCGGCGAAGTGCGCTGCCTGGTGTTCGACGTCACGCCCGTGGAAAAGTCCGGCAAGGGGCGCTTCCTCGGCCGCATCTGGGTTGAAGATCAGGATTTCAACATCGTGCGTTTTAACGGTGCCTATGGCGGCGGCGGGCGATCCAGCTGGTATTTCCACTTCGATAGCTGGCGCACGAATCTGCAGCCCGGCGTGTGGATGCCTTCCTTTGTGTACAGCGAAGAAAGAGACTTGCACTACGCGCTGACGAAGAAGCTGGACTTCAAGGCACAGACGCGCCTGTGGGGTTACAGCCTCGGGCACGCCAGCCAGGAGCAGGAATTGAGCAAGATCCTCGTGGAGACGCCAGTGCAGGATGAAACGAAAACCGCCAACGACCTGACGCCCATCCAGGCGCAGCGCTCATGGGACCGCCAGGCGGAAGATAACCTAGCGGACCGGCTGGAGCGCATCGGCTTGATCGCGCCGCGCGGGGAAGTGGACAAGGTTTTAGAGACGGTGGTCAACAACCTGGAAGTTACCAACAACCTGGACATCGATCCGGAAGTGCATTGCCGCGTCATGACGACCACGACGCTGGAATCCTTCACCCTTGGCCACACCATCGTTCTGAGCCGCGGACTGGTTGACGTGCTGCCCGATGAGGCCAGCCTGGCGACCATGCTGGCGCACGAACTCGGCCACGTGGTCCTCGGCCACCGCCTCGATTCCAACTATGCTTTCTTCGATCAATTGCTGATTGACGACAAGGAAACCTTCCGCCACTTCGGGTTTCAGCGAACCCCCACGGAGGAAGCCGCCGCCAGCGCCAAAGGCATGCAACTGCTGAACAACTCTCCTTATAAGAATCAGCTCGGCAATGCCGGCCTATTCCTGACGGCGCTGGAGTCGCGGCAAAAGGAAATCCCAAATCTGATTAGCGGACACCTCGGCAATCGCGTACCGGTCATCGCCGATCTCAAGACATCGGCTACGGTCGATCAGAAGCAGAACCCGCAGATGATCGCGGCGCTTCCGATCGGCGGACGCGTGAAGCTGGATCCCTGGAGCGACAAGCTCGATCTCATCAAGAGCAAGCCAGTGGGCACAGTGGCGGAACGCGAGAAGATGCCGTTCGAAGTGACACCGTTCATGCCCTACCTGATGCGCTACGGCGCCGATGCCCCGAAGCCCATCGCCGCCAGCGCAGCCACACCAGCCGATCCCGCGAAGCCCATTGCCGCCAGCGCAGCCACACCAGCCGATCCCGCGAAGCCCATTGCCGCCAGCGCAGCCACACCAGCCGATCCGAAAACGGGCGAAGCCGCACCAGGCAAGCCGTAACCAGGCCATTCGGGCCGTTTTCTTTTGCTTGCAATTGTTCCTTTGGCGGACGCGTTCCTCAGTGTGGAGAAGCAAGCTCCCGGATCAGCTTATAGCTGAAGTCCACGCCATCGTAGAAATCCTGTACGCCCACACGCTCGTCCTTGCCATGAGCGCGGCTGTCATTCATTTCAAAAAACATGCAGGAGATTCCGTAGGTGGGGATGTCGGCGCCGCGCGTGTATTTCCCATCGGTGGCGCCGGTGGACATCGTCGCGACGAGAGGAACGCCCGGCCACGTAATACTCAAAGTTTTCTCCATGGCTTGGGTCACTTCAGGAAGCAGCGGTGAAGGAGGCACAGCCGCGATGGTCACCTTCTTTCCGTCTGTAGTGCGCTGCGGGACGATGCTGATCCTTACTTTCGGGTCGTTCGCAACCCGCTCGAGGGTTTTGCGGACTTCCTCCGGGTCTTCACCGGGAAAGATGCGGCAGTTGACATTGGCGCGCGCGGTTTGCGGCAGCGCGTTTGGCGCATGACCGCCGGAGAGCATGGTGGCGACGCAAGTGGTGTGCAAAAGGGAATTGTAATAGGGAGAAGCCGAAAGGCGTTGCACGGCAGCGGCGTCCGGCGGCTGTTTGGCCACGGCCTTCAAGTCCGCCGAAACCTGTCCCACCGCCAGGGGGGCGCTGCGTTCGAAATAATTCCGCGTGATTTCATTGATTCTTAACGGAAACGAAAATGACTGCAACCGGGCCAGCGCGCCCGCCAAGTGATAGATGGCGTTGTCCGGGCTCGGGACCGAGCTATGACCGCCGGGATTCAGGGATTCGAATTGGTAATCGGCGTAGACTTTTTCGCTGGCCTGAAGCCCCGCGAGTAAGCGCTTGCCATGCTCTTTTTCGAATTCACCTGCGTCCAAATTAATGCAATATTCCGCGTCAATCCAGTCGCGATGCGCGTTCAGCAGCCAGTCAATTCCGTTGAAAGAGCCACCCTCCTCATCGGCGGTCAACGCAAGAATCAGGTCGCGGTCCGGCAGATAGCCTTCTTTTTTCAGGCGGATGAAATTGGCAACGAGAATGGCGTCGCCGTCCTTCATGTCCTCGGTTCCGCGGCCGTAAAAGTAGCCGTCTTTTTCGATGAATTCGAATGGATCGGTGGTCCAATCCTCGCGGTGCGCTTCGACGACGTCCAGGTGCCCGATGAACAGGATGGGCTTGCGATCTCCGGCTCCGTGAAGACGAACGACGAGATTCTTCTTCCGCTCGTTGGGACCGGCGACATGGAGGTCCTTCTCAGCGAAACCCGCTTCGAGCAAACGGCCAGCCAGCGCTTCGGCGGCGGCGGTCACATTGCCGACGGAGTCCGTCGTATTGATCTCAACGAGCTGCTTGAAAATATCGCGCGCCAACTGCTTTGTTTGGTCCAGACTTTGCGCTCTTCCCCGGGGCGCGCAGCTCGCGATCAAACAGAACGACAAAATCCAGCGTGTCCCTTTCCGCATTTGCTCTCCTCAGAATGAACGATCACGAAAAAGGCAGTTGACCTTCGGGCCCGGCAGGCCGCGCCGCGAGCGCATAACGAAGACATCGTGACAGATACGATGCGGCCCAGAACAACAGAATCATGCCGAGCCCGCGGTCCAACACCAGGAACACAACAAAAGCGGCAAATATCGCCGCGCCGGTTCTCTCCGGCTTCATCAAAGGCGCGGGCAGGCGGCTATTCACAAAACGGGCCAATTCCCGCGGCCATTTGAAAACCCAGTAGAGCCCGTAGACCGGAATCAAATGAAACCAGGCTGCGCGAAGCGGCTTGATGGAATAAGCGCCTCCCGCCGCTTGCGTGAGCACGACATGAAATTCATAGACGCAGACAAGCCAGTAAACGAGGCTGACAAAATTGGCAAGGAAAAGATAGAGAGGAGGCACGAGGAGTGGTTCCTTAAGGAGTTCCGGATGCAACGAGGCGGCGATCATTTCGGCGATCAGCGTCGCCACGCCTAAAAGATACCCCACCCAGATGCGCGGGAATCGAGGCAACGCCCCTGGTTGCGACTGTGTTTCCTGTGATTCTCCGCCCGGCCAATCCATTCCGTCCTCAATGAATCTGCCTTGGGAGCGTAACGGTGCCGCTGCTGGCCCGTCAAACCATATTGGGGCGTTCTATTTTCCCTGTTGCCGCGAGTTGCTTTGCTTCGCGTGCCTTACATAAACTGGCTAGGTTTCTCTTGCGGAGGAAAAGATGACGACGGCCATGAAACACGCTGCGCAGATTGCGTTCAGCGCCGCGATATTCGTTGCAGGAATCGTGGCGGGTTCGTTGCACGCGCGCGGCGCGGCGGTACAGAACCGCTTCGGCCAGCCAAAAACGGTGCTGCACGTGGTCGTCTACAAGTTCAGAGACAATGTGTCGAACTACGACAGGGAAAAAGCCATCAACGGCATCAAGGATATGGCGGGAAAAATTCCCGGGATCAAGAATGTTTGGCTGAAGACGGAACGCAACCAGATCAGAGACTTCAGCGGCGTCTATGCAATCGAGTTCACGAGCGCGGAGGCCGCCGCCGACTACGCAGAAAGCCCCGTACACGAGGCGTGGTCCAAAATGTGGCAGGAACAGCGCGAGAACAGCCTTTCCTTCTAGGTTTCGAATCCATAGCCCGGCCCAGGTGAGCGGTTTCTCTTTGCGACTTGTTTTTTCTCTCAGCCTTCACGCGTAATTCCGTACCTGCGCCGGATGATGCGATCAACTGCGCTATCGCTCAGCAGCCGCTTGGCCCATTTCACTGACCTCGCGAGCGGGGTCACGCAGTAACGCGCCTTGGGCCGCGGGGCCTCGATCGCCTTGAGCATAATGCGCGCACAATCCTCCGGCGTAGTCTTGGACCGCGCACGAGTGCTCTTTGCGCTTGCCCAATAGGTGGCGTAGATCTTCGCGTACGGGCCGCTCTTGATTTTTTCCTGGTAGGCCCGGGCCAGATCCATCGCCGTCTGCTGGATGTTCGTCACGATGTAGCCGGGTTCGATCAGAACCGTCTCGATGCCGAAGGGGTAAAGTTCATGGCGCAGCGCGTTGGCCAGCGCTTCGATGGCGTGTTTCGAGGCGCTATAGGCGCCCTGGGTCGGCGGCGTTACAAACCCCGAGACCGAGCTCATCATCAAAATGCGCCCTTTCCGCCGCTCGCGCATGTGTGGAAGGATGGCCTGAGTCACTCGGATTACGCCAAAAAAGTTGGTT